>JBDSMA010000083.1:0-3309 GCA_039916085.1 Sphingomicrobium sp. | reverse complement strand
CCCACTCGCTCGGCCGCACCGTAGTCGCCGAAGGGGTCGAGAATCGCGAAACGCTCGACGCACTAGTCGCCATGAAGTGCGACGCTGCCCAAGGCTATTTGATCGGCCGACCCATGAGTTACGAAGGACTGCAACGCCGTCTCAACTTGGCCGCGAAGGGCCGCGCGGCGTGATTTCGTAAATCGTTTGATAACCATATCGATTAAGGTTAACATCTCCTATTGGCGACGCGAGTCGCTGTGGTACATAGGGGATGATCATGATCAAGCAGAGCAAGCCGAACCGCGGCTTCTGGAGCTGGCTTCTCGGCAGCGGCTGGACCGGCGCCGGCGGCCAAGGCTAAGCCCCTTCGCCTGGCCTGAGGCTGGGCGTTAGATTTACAGTTCTGGCGGTCGGCGGAGGCGCGTCGGCCGCCAGTTTCTGCGTCCGGCGTAGATCAACCATAACCGTCGGCTATCTGGGATCGCGCCGAAGAAAATGCCGAAAATCCCTTAATTCTTGACGGGATATGTTTTAAGCCGGTCGTTCACCACCGCCCCGCTTTTGGTCAGGCGGATGGCGCTGACGATCGCGTCGTCATCGGGCAGCACGGGATGCCCCGCCTCCTTGTCCCAGAAGGCGCCGAGGAAATTATACAGGTTGCGCGCGTAGAGCGCCGACGAATCCGCCGCGAGGGTCCGCGCCAGCTGGACCGCGCCGATAATCGTCACGCCGTGCCGCTCGACGCTGGCCCCGGCGACCACGCCCTCGACATTGCCACCGGCTTCGGCGGCAAGGTCCACAATCACGCTGCCCGGTTTCATTGAGGCGACCTGGGCGTCGCTTATCAACCGCGGCGCCGGCCGCCCCGGGATCAGCGCCGTGGTGATCACGATGTCCTGCTTGGCGATATGGCCCGACACCAGTGCGGCCTGGGCTGCCTGATATTCGGGGCTGGTCTCGCCGGCATAGCCGCCCGCGCCCTCCCCTTCGATCCCGGCAACGCCTTCGACGAACACCGGCTTGGCGCCCAGTGACTGGATCTGCTCCCTGGTCGCCGAGCGGACGTCGGTCGCGCTGACCTGCGCGCCGAGCCGCCGCCCGGTGGCGATCGCCTGGAGCCCGGCGACCCCGACGCCCATCACGAACAGCTTGGCGGCGCTGACCGTCCCGGCGGCGGTCATCATCATCGGGAACGCGCGGCCATAAGCGGCGGCGGCGTCGACCACCGCCTTGTAGCCGGCGAGGTTCGACTGCGACGACAAGATGTCCATCGACTGGGCTCGAGTGATGCGCGGCAGCCACTCCATGCTCAGCGCCTCGATCCCGGCCCGGGCATAAGCCGCGACCGCCTCGCCGCGCCGGACCGGGTCGAGCGTGCCGACCAGCAGCGCGCCGTTGGCGGCGGCGCCGAGCGACGCGGCATCGGGGCCCTCGACCACGAGCACTATCCCGGCCCCGTCGAGCACCTCGGCGCGGCTGCCGAGCGTCGCCCCGGCGGCTTCGAAATCGGCATCGGCGATCGACGCGCGCAGCCCCGCCCCGCGCTCGACCGCGACAGTTGCGCCCAGCGAGAGATATTTCTTGACGGTTTCCGGAATTGCCGCGACCCGCGGCTCGCCATCGGCTTCCTTGAGGACCGCGATTTTCATTGCCGGCGGTCCTCCCATCGGGCGATCAATGGCCGATGATGTAGAGAACGACCGCGGCGATAATCGCGACGACCACGACTGCCCACTTCAGCAGCTTGAGAAAGCCTGCGTAATTCCTCTCATGCGCCGGATAGTCCATCTCGGTCGCGGTGTGGTCCGCTTTGTTGGCCGCCATCGAAATCCCCTTTGGTTCAAATCACTCTTGGCGCTGGCCTTACCAAGCCCGCGTCCCGCGCCCAAGCGCTTTTGTGGCGGCTTTAACCCGCTTTTCATCCCTCCTCCTCTAAAATGGCCGTCGATTAGGGGAACCATGTCGTGAGCGAAGTTGGAGTGCGATCACTGCTGCTCGTCGATGCCGATGCCAATGAGCGGCGGCATTTGGCGGCGATCGCCTCGCGCGCCGGATGGACCGTGGTCAGTGCGGCAGACTCCGAAACCGCTCTGGGCCTTCTTCAGGGACCCCACGGGCGTGAAGTCCGCGCCGCAATTCTGTCCAGTTGGTCCGAAGCCGAAGGCCCGTCCTTGATCGCCGCGCTGCGCGGCGCGGCGCCCGACCTGTCGGTCATCGTCCTCGCCGACGCCGGCTCGATCAGCCTGGCAGTCGAAGCGATGCGCGCCGGTGCTTCCGACTACCTCGCCAAGCCCGTCGCCCCCGAACGGTTGCTCGACGCGCTCGACGCGCAGACCGACCGCCGCCGCGCCGGAGGCGAACTCGCGCCGCTATCCGAGAAAATGGCGCGCGACTTGCCGCTCGACGAGCTGGTTGGCGCCGCGCCCGATTTCCGCTCCGCGCTGGCTGTCGCTGCCAAGGGCGCGCGCAACCGGCTGCCGATCCTCATCGTCGGCGAGCCCGGCAGCGGCAAGGAAACCTTTGCCCGCGCAATCCATTCGGCCAGCCTGCGTGCCCGCGGCCCCCTGTTGTCACTCGACTGCAAGGCGGTGCCGTCCAACATCGTCGACAGCGAATTGTTCGGCCATGTTCCAGGTGCCTTCCCCGGCGCCTTCGCCGAGAAGGTCGGCCGGCTGGTCGAGGCCGACGGCGGCACGCTGCTGCTCGACGAGGTCGGCGCATTGCCGCCCGACACACAGCGGCTGCTCGACCGGGTCCTCGCCACCGGCGAAGTGCGCCCGGTCGGCTGCAACGGCTCGAATTCAGTCGATGTGCGAATCATCGCCACCGCCAGCCGCCCGCTGCCCGACGATTTCGATCCGCAGCTGGCCGAGCGGCTGAGCGTGACGACCGTCACTATCCCTCCCTTGCGCGACCGCAGCGGCGACATTCCCGCTTTGGTCCGTCATCTACTCAACCGCTTTTCCTCCGAGCCTGGCATGCGCGCGCTATCGATCGGCAATGACGCACTGGCAGTGCTGATGCGCTATGGCTGGCCAGGCAATGTCCGCCAGCTCGCCGGTGTGCTGTTTCGCGCCGCCTTGCAGGGCGACGAGAGCGCGTTGACCGCCGAGGATTTCCCGCACATCGCCATCCAGTCGCGCTTCACCCAGCGCGCCAGCGACGTTACTCCCGACATCGGCAAGACTTCGACCGAGGCAGCGATGGCCGGCGCCCCGCAGGTCACTTTGTATCGCCAGGACGGGCACCTTCGCAGCCTCGAGGAAATCGAGTCCGACATCATTCGCCTCGCCATCGGCCATTATCGCGGTCGCATGACCGAGGTCG
>JBDSMA010000082.1:0-6328 GCA_039916085.1 Sphingomicrobium sp. | reverse complement strand
GTTTCCGCGATTCTTGCCGCGACCTGGAGTAAAAGGGTGGACTTGCCGATGCCCGGGTCGCCGCCGACGAGCATCGCCGATCCCGGAACGATGCCGCCGCCGATCGCGCGATCGAATTCGGCGAGGCCGCTCGGAATCCGCTCCGGCAGCGCGGTTTCGGCGTCAAGTCCGACCAGCTCGACCGCGCGGCCGCCACCCTGCAGATCATGGCGCTGGGCAAAGATGTTGGCCGCGGTCGGCACTTCCTCGACCAGCGTGTTCCACTCGGCACAGTCGTCGCACTGCCCCTGCCAGCGGTGGCTGGTCGATCCGCACGCCTGACAGGCGTAGAGTTTCCGGGCTTTGGCCATGGCTTGATGCTAACAGAACAAAGTAGGAACATAAAGTCATTTGTTGGCTGGTGACGCGGCACGCACATGGTTGCCTTGCCAAATCCCTCGCTATACCCGCAAACCGATGAGTCTCATCCCCGAACCGCTGAGGATCCCCGCGTTCCGTGCTTTCTGGATCGCGCGTCTCGCCGCGACGGTCGCGCAGATGGCAATGGTCATCGTCATCGGCTGGCAGGTTTATGACATCGCGCGCGGCACGATGGGGGTAAAGGACGCCGCGCTGCGCCTCGGCTTGATCGGCGTGGTCCAGTTCGTGCCGCTGTTCGCGCTCAGCCTGGCCGGCGGCTGGGTGGCCGACCGCGCCGACCGCCGCTGGGTCGCGCGCGGGGCCGTGGCACTCGAGCTGCTGTGCGCGTTGGCCCTCGCGCTGCTGGCCTATCGCGGCTCGCGCAGCCTTGAAGCACTTTACGCAGTTGCCGCGCTGCTCGGTGTCGCGCGGGCGTTCGCCGGGCCGGCGCTCGGCGCGCTCGCTCCCAACCTCGTCCCGCGCAAGATCCTGCCGCGCGCCATCGCTTTGTCGTCGATCGCTTGGCAGGGCGGGACGGTCATCGGTCCGGCACTCGGCGGCTATCTCTACACCATGAGCCCCGCCTCGCCCTATATCGCGAGCGCCTCGCTGTTCGCGATTTCCCTCGCCGGTTTGATGCTCATCCCGCCGATTTCCCGATCCGCCATCGGCGGCCAATCGTCTCCGTGGAAGCAGGCGGTCGAGGGCCTGCATTATGTCCGCCACAACCGCCTGGTCCTTGGCGCGATCAGCCTCGATCTGTTCGCCGTGCTGCTTGGCGGGGCGACGGCGATGTTGCCGGTTTATGCCCGCGACATCCTTCATGCCGGGCCGCAGGGGCTCGGTCATTTGCGCGCGGCGCCGGCGGTCGGCGCGACGGTGATCGCGCTGTGGTTCGCCTATCGGCCCTTAAAGACCAATGTCGGAGTCAAAATGCTTGCCGCCGTTGCACTGTTCGCGGTGGCCACGGTGATCTTCGGCCTGTCGACGTCGATGCCATTGAGCCTTGGTTGCCTGACCATCCTCGGCGCCGCCGATATGTTTTCGGTCTATGTCCGCCAGTCGCTGGTCCAACTGTACACGCCAGACGCCATGCGCGGACGGGTGGCGGCGGTATCGACGCTGTTCGTTTCCGCGTCCAATGAGCTTGGCGAGGCCGAGAGCGGGTTCCTCGCGGCGCTGATCGGGCCGGTCATGGCGGTCGTCGGCGGCGGCGTCGGCGCGCTGCTGGTGGTCTTCGCGTGGGCGAAGATATTCCCCGAGCTGAGGCTTGCGCGCACCTTCGACCCGCCCAATGTAGACGCCACGCCCGCGAAGGAGACTGAGTGATGAAGGCCGCGACCATCCTCGACACGATCGGCAACACGCCGACCATCCGCATCAATCGCCTGTTTGGCGACACGGCCGAAGTGTGGATCAAGTCCGAACGCTCGAACCCGGGCGGGTCGATCAAGGATCGCATCGCATTGGCGATGATCGAGGACGCCGAGAAATCGGGCAAATTGAAGCCCGGCGGGACGATCGTCGAGCCTACCAGTGGCAATACAGGGATCGGGCTGGCGATGGTCGCCGCGGTCAAGGGCTACAAGCTGGTGCTGGTGATGCCCGACAGCATGTCGGTCGAGCGCCGCCGACTGATGCTGGCCTATGGCGCGACGTTCGAGCTGACCGACCGCGCCAAGGGCATGCAGGGCGCGGTCGACCGTGCCAAGGCGATGCTGGCCGAAATCCACGACAGCTGGATGCCGCAGCAGTTCGACAACCCGGCCAATGTCGAAGTCCATGTGCGGACCACCGCGCAGGAGATTCTCGCCGATTTTCGCGACCAGCCGCTCGATGCCTTAGTCACCGGGGTCGGCACCGGGGGCCACATCACCGCATTGGCTCACGTGCTCAAGAAGGAATGGCCGGGGTTCAAGGTGTTCGCGGTCGAGCCGGCGCTGTCGCCGATCCTAACCGGCGGCAAGCCTGGGCCGCACCCGATCCAGGGCCTCGGCGCGAATTTCATCCCCAGCATCCTCGATACGGCGGCGCTCGACGGCGTGATCGACATCGACGCGGAGGCGTCGAAGGAGATGGCTCGCCGCGCGGCCAAGGAAGAAGGAATGTTGATCGGGATTTCATCCGGCGCATGCCTTGCCGGGATTAGCCAGAAGTTAACGGAGCTTCCCAAGGGCAGCCGAATCCTCGGCTTCAATTACGATACGGGGGAGCGTTACCTCTCTGTCGCCGACTTCCTGCCGGAAGAGGGTTAACGGCAGCCACACCCTCACCGTTGGGGGCTATGTTAAACCTTTCCGTTTAATTCCGGCCCCTGGACCAGGGGTTGTTTCAATGCGCCGGAGCCGATTCGCGGAGACCATCGTCAGCGGGCGGGACGTGCCCAGCAAAGGGCTCGCCGAAGCGCTGTTCTTCGATGTCCGTCCGCCAGAAACCGAAGAGAATGAGGCGATCGCTCAACAGCGCATTGCCCAGCTTCACCATGTCCCGCTGATGCTCGGCGTTGCCCATCTGCTCTGCGCCGTCGCGGTCCTTTTTCATACTCATGGCGAGCTGGGTCGAATCTCTCCCCGCTTCCTGTTCGGGTCCGTCGTGACTGCCTTGCTATGCGACCTTGCCGCTTTCGGCGTACTCAGGCTGCGCGACCGCTTCGAGGTATCGACACGCACGGTTACGCTTGCGCTCAGCAGCCTGGTCGGCACCAGCGCGGCAATGATGACCTTCTTCGGCCATGTCGCGTCATGGATCCCGGGAATGGGTCAAGGGCCGCTGCTATCGCTGGTGATCGGGACCTCGATCACCGCCTGTGCGGTAGTCGCGCTCGAATCCCCGCCGCTCGCGATCGTGACCGCGGTCGTCGGCACTGCCGGATCCGCGCTGTTCAGTAACGACCCGACCTTCACCCTCGGAATCGCCGTCCTGGCCTTGCTCATCGTCGGCTTCAGCACCGCCAGCGCGAGCACGATGATCGCCTCCGCGCGCGACCGGCTGAAACTTGAGCATGAAGCCCGCAAGGCGCTGCATTTCGTCAACGAGTTCGAAAACAGCGGCCGGGGCTGGTTCTGGGAAACCAATTACCAGGGCACATTGTCCTACGTGTCGCAGCAGCTCGCCGACGATTTTCACTGTGCCCCGGAAGCGCTGCTGGGCCGCCAGTTCACCGACCTGCTGTCGGTCGATACGCACGGCGGCGATGTCTTGCGCGAAGAGCGCACGCTCGGTTTCCACCTGTCGGCGCGCTTCCCGTTCAGCGACGTTGTCGTCCGGGCGGCCAGCGCCGAGGATGTCCACTGGTCGCTATCCGGCAACCCGGTGTTCGACGAACGCGGCCGCTTCCTCGGTTTCCGCGGCATCGGCACCGACCTTACCGAACAACGCCGTTCGGAACAGGAGATCAGCCGTCTCGCGCGGTTCGACTCACTGACCGGCCTGCCCAATCGCGCACTGATGCGCCAGACGCTTGACGAAGCGCTGCGCAATGCGTCGCGCCGGCGCAAGGGCTGCACTTTGTTCCTGATCGACCTCGACCGTTTCAAGAACGTCAACGACACGCTTGGCCATCCGATTGGCGATGCGCTGCTGCGCCTGGTCGGCCAGCGGTTGACCAGCGTGATGGGCGATCATGGCCAGGTTGGACGGCTCGGCGGAGACGAGTTCAAGGCGGTGCTTCCGGGCGCGGTCGAAACCGGGCTGCTCGAAAGCCTGGCGCGGACAATGATCGAGCAATTGTCGCGCCCCTACATGATCGAAGGCCATCGCGTGACCATCGGTGCGTCGATCGGTATCGCCATCGGCGATCCCGAGCGCAGCTGCGCCGACAGCATGATCCGTAACGCCGATTTGGCGCTTTACGCCGCCAAGGCCGCGGGGCGCGGCAAGCATATGTTCTATGAAGCCGCGATGCATAGCGAAGCGTCCGACCGCCAGGTGCTGGAGAACGACCTTCGCCAGGCGCTCGACCGCGGCGAGATGTGGGTCGCCTATCAACCGATCGTCCGCACTGCCGGCGAGGAGATTTGCGGGTTCGAGGCACTGGTTCGCTGGAACCACCCGACGCGCGGTCTGGTGTCGCCCGACCGCTTCATCCCGCTGGCCGAGGAATGCGGCATGGTCGCGCGGATCGGCGAGTTCGTGCTGAAGAGCGCACTGGCCGAGGCTGCGAGCTGGCCGGACTCAGTGCGGATTGCGGTCAACCTGTCGCCAATCCAATTCAACGACCCGGCGATCTCGGAAATCGTCGGCGCGGCGCTGGCGGAAAGCAAGGTCAGGGCGGAACGGCTCGAGCTCGAAATCACCGAAGGCGTGTTCCTCGCCGACAGCGACGCGACCGAAGACACGTTTGCGCGGTTGAAGGCGCTGGGTGTCCGGCTGGCGCTTGACGATTTCGGCACCGGCTATTCTTCGCTCGGCTATCTGAAGAAGGCGCCGTTCGACAAGATCAAGATCGACCAGAGCTTCGTGCGTGGCGCCGCCTCGACCGGTAACCGCAACATCGCGATTATCCGGGCCATCGTCACCTTGGCCGAGAGCCTGAACATGGACACCACCGCGGAAGGCGTCGAAACTCATGACGACCTCCAACTCATTCGCGAACTGGGCGTCAGCCAGGTCCAGGGCTATATTTTCGGTAAGCCGGCCGAGGCCGAGGTCGCGCGGGCGATGGCTCAGGCCGTGACCATCGAGGCCGACGGCTTTCAGTGCATCCGCGAGCCGCGCCAGCGGCTGATGCGACGCGCGATCGCGGCGATCGACGGACAGACGACCGAAATCCGGTTGCGCAATATCTCGGCAATGGGCGCATTGGTCGAATGCGCCCATGCGGTCACCCCGGGCGAGGCGATGACCATCGATATCGTCGGCGTCGGCCCAGTGGCCGGTATGGTGCGCTGGGCCCAGGCGAACCGGTTTGGCGTTCAATTCACCGAACAATTCGACCTCGCCCGGCTGGCGCCAAAGGCGAAAAAGAACGAATCTCCGGCGGTGCTTACGCCGTGGTACGTATCCCAGCAGCGCGACATCGCTTCACGTTAGTCATCGATCAAAAGGCTTCGACCGGCAGTGCCATCAGGCTGTCTGCGCCTGCCTCGACCTTGCGCCGCAACGCATCGGCCACGACCAGCTCGCGCGCCGCGAAGAAGCGGGCGGTCGCCAGCTTGCCCTCATGGAAGCCCTTGTCCTCGCCGGCTTCGTCCATGAGGCGTGCCGACACGCCGGCCATCTTGAGCCACATCCAGCCGAGGCTGACGAGTCCCATCAGCTGCATATAGGCATAGGCTCCGGCCCCGGCATTGTTGGGATCGGCCAGGCCGTTCTGGGCAAGCCACATCGTCGCGCCCTGTAATTGGCCGAGCGCCTGCTCGAGCGGGCCGGCGACGCCCGCCGGATCGCCAGCTGCCCGGGCGGCGGCGATGTCGCTGCCGACCAGCTCGAAGAAGGCGCGAACCGCGCGGCCGCCATCTTTGCCGAGCTTGCGCCCGACCAGGTCCATCGCCTGAACGCCGTTGGTGCCTTCGTAGATCTGGGCGATGCGGGCGTCGCGGACGAACTGCTCCATGCCCCATTCGCGGATGTAGCCGTGGCCGCCGAATACCTGTTGGGCGTTGACCGCGACTTCAAACCCCCGATCGGTGAGATAGCCCTTGATGACCGGCGTGAGGAGCGAAATGAGGTCGTCCGCGGTCTGCCGCTCTTCCTCGGTCTGCGCCTTGCGCGACAGGTCGACCTGCAGCGCCCCCCACAGGATGAAGGCGCGCGCCGCTTCGTTGAACGCCTTGCCTTCAAGCAACATGCGGCGAACATCGGGGTGGACGAACAATGTGTCGGCCCTGGCGTCCGGATCGCGGTCGTCGGGCTTGAGCGCCCGGCCCTGGCGGCGATCCTTGGCGTAAGCGACGGCGTTCTGATAGGCGACCTCGCCCTGGGCCAGCCC
>JBDSMA010000081.1:0-8746 GCA_039916085.1 Sphingomicrobium sp. | reverse complement strand
AGTGCGATGGGCTTCGACGTCGGCGACGGCCGCATCGCGCGCCGCCAATGCGCTCGCCAGGTCACGCTCCAGCGGTGCCATTTCCGAATCGATCTCGGCCAGCCGGTTGGCGCGGAGCAGCCGCTCGGCCGCTGCCGCGCCGCCCCCGGTTGCGACGAAGCCGTCCCACCGCCGCATCGCCCCGTCGCGCGTGACCAACCGTTGCCCGACAGCAAGCATCTGGCCTTCGTCGGCCTCCGCCACGCCGACCTGCGCCAGCCGCCGCGCCAGCGCCGCCGGCGCTTCGACATGGTCGAGCAACCGCTGCAGCCCGGCGCCAAGCGGCGGGTCGGCCGACAGCGCTTCGCTACCCTCCCACCGGCGCGATGAATCGCCGCCGAGGGCCGCATCAATGTCATCGCCCAGCGCCGCGGCCAGCGCCCGCTCATAGCCCGGCGCGGCGCGAAGGCTGGCGAGCGCGGCCCCGCCAGCGCCCTGCTCAAGCGCTCTGGCTAAGGCAGCGCGCTCGCTTGTTGCGGCGGCGAGCGCGGCACGGGCCGAGGCCAGCGCGCTTTCCGCCGCATCGCGTGCTTCCGCCGCCGCGCCGCGGGCTTGCTCGGCGGCCGCGAGTCGCCGTTCCGCTAGATCAAGATCCTGCCCGGCCTTGTTCGTCGCCACTTCCGCCGCAGCCAGTGCCGAACGCGCCTGATCCCCGTCGCCAAGCGCATCCTGTTGCCCGCGAAGCCGCTCGGCCTCGTTCGCAACCCGCGCCGCCTGTGTCTTCGCGCTGTCGAGCGCCGCTTCGGCCACCCGCCGTTCGGCGCGCATCGCCGCTTCCTTTGCCAGCAATCCGGCAAGCGCTGCCTCGGCATTGCGGGATGCTTCCTCGGAAGCCGAAAGTTCGGTTGCGATTCGCGCAGACAGCTTCTCGGCATCGCCCAGTCGCGCCTCGATCGCTCCGCGTTCCGCCTCCAGCGCCGCGATTGCCCCCGCCGCATCTTCCCCCAGCGCCTGTTCCCGCGCCCGCTCGGCGGCCAGCGCCGCGGCCTGCCGCTCGAGTTCGGAGAGGCGGCGGACGACCGTGTCGCGTCGTGCCCGCTGGGTCGCCAGCTCATGCGCCAGGCCTCGCCCGGCATCGCGCGCGGTGACCGCCGCCTCGCGCCGCTCAGCCAGCGCTCCCGCCGCCTCGCCCTGTAGTCCCTCGGCTGCCCGTACCGCCGCCTGCAGCCGTTCGACCGAGCCGCCGGCGACCCGCGCTTCCTCCGCCGCGGCGGCGGCGGCGCGGTCGGCCTCGGCCCAGCGGGCGTGGAGCAACTTGGCCTCACCACGGCGGATTTTATCGGTCAGCGTGCGATAGCGTGTCGCGGCGCGGGCCTGGCGGCGGAGCGCCGCGGCGCGCAGCTCCTGCTCGGCCATCAGCTCGTCCAATCGTTCGAGGTTGGCCTCGGTCGCACGTAGTTTCTGCTCGGCGTCCTTGCGCCGCGCATGGAGCCCGGCGATGCCCGCCGCTTCCTCCAGCATCATCCGCCGTTCGACCGGCTTGGCGGCGATCACCGCGCCGATCCGCCCCTGGCTCACCAACGCCGGCGAATGGGCGCCAGTGGCGGCGTCGGCGAACAACAAAGCGACGTCTTTCTGGCGAACGTCGCGGCCGTCGATGCGATAGGCGGAGCCGGCGCCGCGCTCGATTCGGCGGGTGACCTCGCGCTCGCCGCCGGCCTCGTCGTCGTCGTCGCGCTCGATCAACAGCGACACTTCGGCGAAGTCGCGCGCCGGGCGGCTGGCGGTGCCGGCGAAGATGACGTCTTCCATGCCGCCGCCGCGCAGGCTCTTGGGGCTGGCCTCGCCCATCACCCAGCGGATCGCTTCCAGAAGGTTCGACTTGCCGCAGCCATTGGGGCCGACGATGCCCGTCAGCCCCGGCTCGATGCGCAAATCGGCTGGTTCGACGAAGCTCTTGAACCCGCTCAGTTTCAGCCGACGGAAGCGCAACCCCTAACTCCCTTATGCCGGCGCCTTAGCTGCCTAGCGCTTCCTTGAGCTTGGGTTCGAGCAGCTCCCAGGTCGCGACATTGTCGACAATCTTGCCATTCATCAGGAAGGTCGGTGTGCCGGGGAATTGCGGGAATTGGGCGACCGCATCGCTGTTCATCTGGACCAGCCGGCTGGCCTCCGCCTGATCGGCGAGACAGGCCGCTGTCTTTGCCTTGGGCAGACCGCGCAGCGCGGCGAACTCGGGCAGACCGGCCAGCTCGGCGATCTTGGCGAACTGCTGTTGCGTGCTCATCGACTGAAGGCTTTGCATCGTCGCCTGGTCGGTCGCCTGGATCTTGCCGATCCAGTTGGGCTGGTCGGCATATAAAGCGCGGGTCAGGCCGAACACGCTGCTCGGCCCGCCACACCGGGCAATCAGCGACGCAGTGATGTCATAGGGGTCGCGCACGAAATTGCGGAATTCCCAGCTGACCAGGCCCTTCTTGACATAATTGTCGATCAGCGACGGCGCGCCCTTCTCGTCGAATTCGCGGCAGTGCGGACAGGTCAGCGAGCCATATTCGACCAGCTTCACCTTCGCATTGGGATTGCCCATGACATAGCCACCCTCGGGGGACAAAGCGACGGTCGCGCTCCAGTCACCATTGGCCGGGGCGGGGACGGCTTTGGCCGCGACGTCGGACACAGGCGCGCTGCCGTTGGCGGTTTTGTCGCCATTGCAGGCGGCGAGGGCGGCAATGGCCGCGGACAGAAGGAACAGCTGGATCGGCTTCATGACGGTGACTTGCTCCTGAGTATTGGGATGGAAGGGATTGGCGTGGGGTCGATGGCCGGCGGACCGGTTGTTGCGGAGATCTTGCCGGCGAGTGATTCGAGGCAGGCGCGAAGCTCGGGGTCGGCGATCGCGCGCAGCCCCTCGCCAAGTTCGCGCGGGATAGCCGCGGCGGCGGGGCGAGTGATTTGGGCAGCGCCTGGTACGCGCTGGACGCGGCCTTGGCGGAAGGCGATCTTGTCGATCGCGGCATAACCGAAGAAACGGTTGACCCGATCGACGATCAGCGGCGTCAGATGCTGCATCAGCGGAGCGTGAGCACCTTCGACGGTCAATGTCAGCGTGCCCCCCGCCTTGCGTCCTGCTGGGAAGCGTATCGATTCGGGGGTCGACACTTTGGCATAGCGCTCGCCGACGATTTCCGCCCAGCGGCTGACGACCGCGCCCTGAATGAAGCCAAAGCGCTTGAACGCCACGCCGCTAATCGAGCCGACCAGCTCGCCGGCGGCGCGCGCATGGCCGGTGCGCGGACGCTCGGCGCTTGATTCGGAACGGGGAGTCTTCGCCATCGTGCGCGACCATGCCATAGCGTTCCCATGCCTTCCAGTGCCGCGGCCCTGCTATTATCGCATTATGATCTGCACGCGCGGGCGCTGCCGTGGCGCAGTCCGCCCGGCATGCCACCGCCCGATCCCTACCGAGTGTGGCTGAGCGAGGTGATGCTTCAGCAGACGACGGTGACGACGGTTAGCCCGCGCTTTCGTCACTTCATCGATCGCTGGTCCAGCGTCCAGGCATTGGCTGCCGCGTCGCTCGACGACGTCCTCCACGAATGGGCTGGCCTTGGCTATTACGCCCGCGCTCGCAACCTCCACGCCTGCGCCCGTCGAGTGGCCGAATCGGGCGGTTTCCCGGACAGCGAAGCGGCGCTGCGTCAGTTACCCGGTATCGGCGCCTACACCGCAGCCGCCATCGCCGCGATCGCTTTTGGTGAACCGGTCGCGGCGGTCGACACCAATGTCGAGCGGGTGATCGCCCGGCTCCACGGCATCGCTCGCCCGCTGGCCGAGGCGCATAGCGAAATTCGTGACCTCGCCCGGGCCATGGTCCCGCGAGATCGTCCCGGCGATTTTGCCCAGGCGATGATGGATTTGGGCGCGACGATCTGCCGCCCGCGCAACCCCGATTGCAGCCGCTGCCCGCTGGCCAGCGGATGTGCCGCCTTCGCCAGCGGCGAACCCGGGCTTTTCCCAGCGTCCAAGGCGAAACAGGTACGCCCGCGCCGCCACGGCATCGCCTGGTGGATTGAGCGCGGTGGGGCGCTATGGCTGGTCCGGCGCCCCTCGAGGGGACTGCTCGGCGGCATGCCCTCCTTGCCCGGAAACGAGTGGGGAGACGGCGCGGAGTCAGGCCCCGCGTTGGCCGAAGTCGAGCATCTCTTCACCCATTTCGCGCTCGACCTGCGCATCGAAGCACGTCCCGCCGCGCCCGACGGACCCGGCTGGTGGCAGCCGCTCGACCGCATCGCCGATGCGGGCCTGCCAACGCTCTATGCTCGTGCCGTCGCCGCGGTTCTCGCCCGAAAGACCGCCCTTGCCGCCTGAACCCTTTTTCGCCGGCGTCGGCCTCGACCGTGCCGATCAATTGCGCGCGCAGCCTGATGAGATCGCCCGCCTCGCGGCATCCCCCGAAGCCAAGGCGCTGACCTGGTCCGACAGCGCCCCGGCGCTCGATTCGGACGGGAATCTTTCCTGGAACCGCGCATTCGGCAACGAGCCGCTGTTCCTCGGTTTCGATGCTAACCGCGCGCCCTGTTTCTCGGCCCTGCCAGACGGCATTGTTTCAGCCGATTCCCGCGCCCATTTCGGTCTGCTCGGCCAGCTTGCCGCCACCGATGCCCCAATCTTCGCCGCCGCGCTGAGCCTCGCCAACTGGCACCGGCGGCATGGTCATTGCTCGGTGTGCGGGCAACCAACCCAGCCCAATCGCGGCGGCTGGTCGCGCGCTTGCCCTGCTTGCAGCGCCGAACATTACCCCCGCGCCGACCCGGTGGTGATCATGCTCGCCACTTTCGAGAACCGCCTGTTGCTCGGCCGCCAGCCGCAATATCCGCCGGGTCGATATTCCGCGCTGGCCGGGTTCGTCGAGCCGGGCGAGACGATCGAGGCCGCCGTCGCGCGTGAGTTGAAGGAGGAAGCCGGCATCGACGTGACCGATGTCATTTATATCGCCAGCCAGCCCTGGCCCTTCCCCTCCTCGCTGATGATCGGTGCGACCGCCAGGGCAATCGACGATTCGCTGGCCATCGACGCCGCCGAACTCGAAGACGCGCGATGGTTTAGCCGCGCCGAAGTCGCCGCCTCGCTTGCGGGGGAGGCCGCCGCGGCCTTTCTCCCGCCCCCGCGTTTCGCCATCGCGCGCACCCTTCTCGACGATTGGATCGGCGCCGCTTGAAGTGACGCCATGCGCGCCGTAAAGGGCGTGGCCAATTCCACCATCTTCCCGGCAAGGCCGCACGAGGTTTCATGGACGACCGCAACAACACAATCGCCGGCTGGGTCCTGTTCGCGGGCATCATCGCGCTCGGCACGTCGATCGTCGCTGGCGAAGTGTTCCACCAGGAACGGCCGGAAAAGATGGGCTACCCGATTCAGGGCGTGGTCGAAGCCGGCGCCGGCGCCGCGGTCGCTGAAAAGCCGGTCGAATTCTACCTCGCCGCGTCCGACCCGGCGAAGGGCGAGCAAGTGTTCAAAAAATGCGGCGCCTGCCACAATGCCGACAAGGGCGGACCCAACGCGCTTGGCCCCAATCTGTGGGGCGTGCCCGGCGAACCGATTGGCAAGGGTGCGAACGGCTTCGCTTTCTCTACGGCTCTATCGGGCAAGGGCGGCAACTGGGACTTCACGACGCTTAACGAATGGCTCAGCAACCCAAAGAAGTTCGCGCCCGGCACCAAGATGACCTTCGCCGGCCTCGGCAGCCCCGAGGATCGCGCCAACGTCATCGCGTTCCTGAACGCGCATAGTGACGCGCCCAAGCCGATGCCCAAGGCGCCCGCCCAAGCGGCTGCGCCCGCTGCCGGTGCCAAAGGCGCCGCGCCAGCTGCCGGCGCGGGCGGCGCCGAAAAGACTCCCGGCACGCCGGCGGTGACCGCCGCTGCGGCAGCCAAGGGAGCCCAGAAAAACACCGGCGGCGGCGCCGCACCGGTCAGTCAATAGGCTACGAGGCGGGATCGATCCACAAGGCGGTGCCGCAGCACCACCCGTTTCGCTTCACGGACAATCGTAATGGGCGCGCACCGCGTCCCACGCTTCATCCGCGGTTTCGCACCAGGTGATCAGGTCGAGGTCGTGGGGGCTGATCACGCCTTCCTCGGCGAGCCCCTGGAAGTCGACCACCCGCTCCCAGAATTCCTTGCCGAACAGCAGGATCGGCAGCGGCCGGACCTTGCCGGTCTGGATCAGGGTCAGCAATTCGAACATTTCGTCGAACGTGCCGAACCCGCCAGGAAACACCGCCACCGCCCGCGCCCGCAGCAAAAAGTGCATCTTTCTCAGCGCGAAATAATGGAACTGGAAGCTCAAATCGGGGGTGACGAAAGTGTTGGGCAATTGCTCGTGCGGAAGCACGATGTTGAGCCCGATCGTCTCCATCCCCTCGTCGTTGGCGCCACGGTTGGCGGCTTCCATGAACGACGGCCCGCCGCCCGAAGTGACGACGAAGTGACGCTTGCCGTCCTCGTCGGCCGGAAAACGGCTTGCCTTGCGCGCCAGCGACCGCGCGATCTCGTAATAATGCGACTTGGCGACCAGCCGCTCGGCGACCTTTTTATCCCACTCGGTCCGCGCCTGCGCCAGCAGCGCCTCGGCCTTGGCCGGCTCCGGCACCCGCGCCGATCCGTAGAACACGAAAGTCGAGGCGATATTGGCTTCTTCGAGCAGCAACTCCGGCTTCAGCAGCTCCAGCTGGAACCGCACCGGCCGCAGATCCTCGCGCAGCAGGAAGTCGGTGTCCTGGAACGCCAGCTTGTACGCCGCGCTTTCGGTCTGCGGCGACGACGGCACATGCTTGGCGGCGGCGGCATCGACCTTCGAGGTCGGGAAAATCCGCTTGGGGGGCTTGGGATCGGTCATAAGCGGGCGGGCTTAGCCGGTTTCACTGGTTAAGCGATAGGGGCGACATCGCGGTCTCCCCTATCACTCAATACACCCGCGCCTTGGGTTTGATGTAGGCGATCTCGTCAGTCAGCGTGTACTCATGCACCGGGCGGTAGTCGATTTTCACGTCGCCGCCGGAACCGCCCCAGCCGTCGAACCAGGCGATGCTGTGCTTCATCCACTCCTTGTCGTTCCGCTCGGGGAAATCCTCGTGCAGGTGGGCGCCGCGGCTTTCGTGACGGTTGGCGGCGCAGTGCATCGTCACCACCGCCTGAGCGAGCAGATTGTCGAGCTCCAGCGTCTCAACCAGGTCGCTGTTCCAGATCAGGCTGCGGTCGGTGACGCCGACATCGGCCATCTTCCTGTACACCGTGTCGATCTTGGCTTGGCCTTCGGCCAGCGTCCGCTCGGTGCGGAACACCGCGCAGTCGGCCTGCATGGTGCGCTGCATCTCGTCGCGGATGACCGCCGTCGGATGAGCCCCTTCGGCGTGCCGAAACTTGTCGAGGCGCGCCAGTGCCAGGTCGGAAGCGTCGGGCTTCAGGGGCGGCTGCGCGGCGCCGGGGATAATCACTTCGGCCAGGCGCAACCCCGCGGCGCGGCCGAATACGACTAGGTCGATCAGGCTGTTGGACCCAAGCCGGTTGGCGCCGTGGACGGAAACGCACGCCGCCTCGCCGACCGCGAACAGGCCGGGCACGACGCTATCCGGCTCGCCATCCTTCAGCGTCACCACTTCACCGTGATAATTGGTCGGGATTCCGCCCATGTTGTAATGGACCGTCGGGGTCACCGGGATCGGCTGACGCGTCAGATCGACATTGGCAAAGATTTTCGCCGTCTCCGAAATGCCGGGCAGCCGCTCGGCGAGTATCTTTGGGTCAATGTGGTCGAGGTGAAGGAAGATATGGTCCTTATGCTCGCCCACGCCGCGCCCTTCGCGAATTTCCATCGCCATCGCGCGTGACACGACGTCGCGGCTGGCAAGGTCCTTGGCCGACGGTGCATAGCGCTCCATGAATCGCTCGCCGGCCGCGTTGGTGAGGTAGCCGCCTTCGCCCCGCGCGCCCTCGGTAATCAGCACCCCGACGCCGTAGACGCCGGTCGGGTGGAACTGGACGAACTCCATGTCCTGCAACGGCAGCCCGGCGCGAAGCACCATGGCGTTGCCGTCGCCGGTACAGGTGTGGGCCGAGGTTGCCGAGAAATAGCAGCGCCCGTAACCGCCCGTTGCCAGCACCACCGATTGCGAGCGGAAGCGGTGGATCGAGCCGTCGTCGAGGCACAAAGCGACGAGGCCGCGGCAGACGGAAGCACCGCTTTCGTCCCGTTCCATGATCAGGTCGAGCGCGAAATATTCGATGTAGAAGTCGGCGTCATGCTTCAGGCTCTGCTGGTAGAGCGTGTGGAGCATCGCATGACCGGTGCGGTCGGCGGCGGCGCAGGTGCGCTGCGCGGCCGGCCCCTCGCCCATATTCTGCGTCATCCCGCCGAACGCACGCTGGTAGATCTTGCCGTCCTGTGTGCGGCTGAACGGCAGCCCGGCATGTTCGAGTTCGTACACCGCGGCGGGCGCCTCGCGGCACAAATATTCGATCGCGTCCTGGTCACCGAGCCAGTCCGACCCCTTGACCGTGTCGTACATATGCCACGTCCAGTGGTCGGGCCCCATATTGCCAAGGCTGGCGGCGATCCCGCCCTGCGCCGCGACGGTGTGGCTGCGGGTCGGGAAGACCTTGGTGATGCAGGCGGTCTTGAGGCCCTTTTCGGCCGCGCCCATCGTCGCGCGCAGGCCTGATCCGCCCGCTCCCACGACAACGACGTCATAGACATGATCGATGAT
>JBDSMA010000080.1:0-5434 GCA_039916085.1 Sphingomicrobium sp. | reverse complement strand
GAATCGACCCGCTCGACCGCCCGCGCGATCAAGCCGTAGCTGACATAGCCCAGCCCGGCGCAGCCATAATCCTCGGGGATGGTCGCGCCAAGCAGTCCGAGGGCGCCCATCTCGCGCAATATGTCGCGATCGAAATGCTCGTCCATATAGGCGTCGGTGACGCGCGGCTGGAGCTTGTCCTGGGCATAGGCCTCGGCGCTGTCGCGGACCATCCGCTCCTCGTCGTTCAGCTGGTGATCGAGATCGAACGGGTCGGCCCAGTCGAACGGCAAGACGGTCGGATCGGCCACGCAAGGTCTCCGCGAGAAGATTTGGATTGGCCGGCGCTGTAGCGGGCGCGACAATCGAATGCCAATGTTTCCAAACCGGCCTGGCGGAGAGGGTGGGATTCGAACCCACGGTGGACTTGCGCCCACGGCGGTTTTCAAGACCGCTGCCTTAAACCACTCGGCCACCTCTCCTTCAGCTTCGCCCGCCTATCCAGCGGCAATGGATCGTGCAAGGCGTCGCCGGCGTTGTGCCGGAAGGCGGAGAGGGATGAAGCGGACGATGAGCCTTGTAATGCGTGGATTGATCGCGGCCTTTTGCGCCTCGCTGGTGGCGACGGCTTCGGCCCAGGTCGATCCGCTCGCGCCCTTGCCCATCCCAGCGCCGCAACCGCGCTCGCCAATCGTGACGCAACGCCCGATCTTCTTCCCCCCGGTAGCCAGTATCCCCGCGCCGCCGCCGGGGTTTGACGGCTACAAGCTGCGCCTTGCCGACCGCGCCCGCCGCGCCGGGGTGCGCGAGGCGACGATCGCCGCGGTTCTCCCCGGCCTGGCGCTCAACAGCCGGGTGATCTCGCTCGATCGCGGGCAACCGGGCGGGATCAACAACCCCAACGCTTATCCGCCGTTCGCGCCCTATCGCCGTGCCCATGTCACCGCCGACCTTATCCGTCGGGGCCAGGCGCATTATGCCGCCAACGCCGGGCGCCTCGTGGCGATCGAGCGGCGGTTCGGGGTCGAACCGTCGGTGCTAATGGCGATCTACGGCCACGAAACCAGCTATGGCACCGTCACCGGCGGGTTCGACCTGCTGCCGGCACTCGCCACTTTGGCCTATGAAGGGCGCCGCCGCGAATTGTTCGAAAGCGAATTCGTCGCCGCGCTGAAGCTGATCGATCGCGGCACCCCGCGCTGGCGACTAAAGGGCAGCTGGGCGGGTGCCACCGGTTTTCCCCAGTTCATGCCTTCGGCGGTGCTCCGCCTCGCGACCGACGGCGATGGCGACGGGCGCGCCGACATCTGGTCGAACGAGCTGGACGGTCTCGCCTCGATCGCCGCCTACATGCGTGAGGCGGGGTGGAAGCCGGGGGTCCACTGGGGCCTCCCGGTGCGCGTTCCCGCCACGCTTAACCGCGCCGCTATTGCCTCGCGCCTCGTCGCGCCGCGCTGTCCACAGGTCTACAAGCGCCACAGCAGGTGGAAGAGCCTGGCTGAATGGCGAGCGCTGGGAATCGTGCCCGTTGGCCGCACCAGCGGCATCGGAGAAAGCGAGCAACTGAGTCTGATCGAGCCCGACGGACCCTACGCCACCGCTTATCTGCTCAGTACCAACTATCGCTCGATCCTCGATTATAATTGCTCGAACTTCTACGCTTTGTCGGTCGGCTTGCTCGCGGATGCGATCGTCGGACGATGACGGACGTTTATCCTCTCGCGCGGCCCGCCGGGCACCGCTAGAGAGACGCTTCATCCTTTTCGGGAGTCTCAAGCGACCCATGACCCGCGCCGCCTTGCTGTTCGCTACCGCCGCCGTCCTTGCCCTGACCGCCACCGCCGACGCCGCGCCGCCGCCGTATGACACGCCGGCGCCGATCGCTTATTTGATCGATCTGTCGTCGGGCGCGGTGCTGTTTGCCAAGGGGGCCGACCAGCGCATGCCGCCCGCGTCGCTGGCCAAGATGATGACCACCGAGGTCGCGTTCGAACTGATCGACAGGGGTCAGCTGCCACTGACCAAAATCTGCACGGTTCGCCCCGAAACCTGGACCAAATGGCACGGCCCGGCCGCCGGATCGACCATGTTCCTGAGTGTCAACGAACAGGTCAGCGTCGAGAATCTCCTCCACGGCATCGTGACGCTGTCGGGCAATGACGCCTCGGTCGTGCTGGCCGAGTGCATCGCCGGAACCGAAGACGCGTTCGTCAATCAGATGAACGCGCTCGCCGGGAAGCTCGGCCTGGCCCAATCGCACTTCGGCACTGCCAACGGCTGGCCCGACGAAGGGCGGACCTATGTTACCGCGCGCGACCTGGCGACTCTCGCCCGAGCCACGATCGAGCGCCATCCCAAGCTGTACAAGCAATTCTACGGCCAGCCGAGCTTCACCTGGGGCAAAACATTGGGATCGGGCCAGGACATCGTCCAGGGCAATCGCAACCCGATCCTCGGCAAGATACCAGGTGCCGACGGCCTCAAGACCGGCCACACCGAAGAAGCAGGATTTGGCTTCACCGGATCGGCGGAGCAGAACGGACGGCGGCTTGTCATGGTGATCGCCGGCCTGACGACCTACAATCAGCGGATCGAGGAATCGGTGCGGCTGATGAGCTGGGGCTTCAACGCCTGGTCGGCCAAGCCCCTGTTCAAGGCTGGCAGCGAGGTCGGCAAGGCGCAGGTCCAGCTAGGCAGTGACAATCAGGTGGCGCTGGTCGCCCCGCGCGATCTTGCCGTCACTATCCCCGCCGGACTTGGTGGCACGATGGCGATGAAGATTCGCTATCAGGGCCCGGTCAAGGCGCCGATCGCCAAGGGCCAGCATATCGCCGACCTTGTCGTCACCACCCCAGACACTGGCGAGCAGGTGATGCCGCTGGTCGCCGCCGACGCGGTCGGCAAGGCCGGTTTCTTCGGGCGAATGTGGAGCGGCCTTAAATCTGTGCTGGGAATGGCCTGACGCGATGGCCCGCGGGCACTTCGTCAGCCTCGAAGGCGGGGAAGGGGTCGGCAAGTCGACCCAGCTCGCCGCCCTTGCCGCCGCGCTGGAGGGCAGGGGTCTCGCCGTCCTCATCACCCGCGAGCCCGGCGGCAGCCCGGGCGCCGAGGCGATCCGCACCCTGCTCCTCGACGGCGAGGAGGGGCGCTGGAGTCCACGCGCCGAAGCGTTGCTGTTCGCTGCCGCGCGCGCCGACCATATCGACAGGACCATTCGCCCGGCGCTCCAGCGCGGAGAGTGGGTGCTGAGCGATCGCTTCGTCGATTCCTCGCTGGCTTATCAGGGCGAGGCCGGCGGCCTCGGGATCGAGGCAGTCCGCGATCTTCACCGCTTCGGCAGCCTCGATTTCCTGCCCGATCGCACGCTTGTCCTTCAGCTCGACGAGTCGGAGGCCGGAGCTCGGGCCCGTGCCCGGGACGGCCACCTCGGTGACCGTATCGGTTCGCGCCCGCCAAGCTATCACGCCGCGGTCGATGCCGGCTTCCGCGCGCTCGCCGCCAAGGAGCCGGGACGGGTCAAGCTGATAGACGCCAGCGGTAGCGCGGCGACCGTAACCGCGCGCTTGCTTTACGCGCTCGGCGATCTCATCGCATGATCGAGGGTCAGCAGAAGGCGGTCGATCAGTTCCTCGCTGCCTGGACCACGCGCCGACTGCACCACGCCTGGCTGCTCGCCGGGCCGCGCGGCGTCGGCAAAGGCAGCTTCGCCCGCGCCGCCGCGAAGAGGGTCCTCGCCGACGCCGCCGGGCCGCCGCCGGGCGAGTCAGGTCTCGACGTTTCGCCAGACCACATGGTGTCCCATCTAATCGCCGCCGGCAGTCACCCCGATTACCAACTGCTCGAACGCCTGGAAAACCCCAAGACAGGTTCTTTGTCGCGCAATATCAGCGTGGCGCAGGTCCGCGCGCTCGGCGAAATGCTCAGCCTCACCGGGTCGCTCAGCGCGTGGCGCGTGATTGTCGTCGATGCCGCCGACGATCTAGAGCGGGAAGCGGCCAACGCGCTGCTCAAGATGCTCGAGGAGCCGCCGGCCAACACCTTGTTCCTGCTCGTCGCCCATGCGCCGGGACGCCTGTTGCCGACAATCCGCTCGCGTTGCCGCCGCCTCGATTTCGCCGCGCTCGACGACGACGCCATGACGTCATTGCTAAGGCATGTGTACCCCGAAAAGAATATGCCTGAAATCAATCAGTTGATCAAATATGCCAATGGCTCAGCGGGACGAGCCGTCCAAGCCGCCGCCCTCGACCTCGCCCCGCTGGAAGCCGTCGCATTGTCGATCATGACTAACGGCGACGCCGACAATGCCCACAGAGCTGCCCTCGCCTCGCAACTCTCGGGCAAAGCCGCAGGGGAGCGCTATGCTGCCTTCCTCGACATGGTTCCCGCGCTCATCGCCCGCGAGGCGCGAGGTCTCACCGAGCCGTGCCGGGGGCGGGCTCTGGATGCCTACGCCCGGGCGCGCGAAACCGCAGTCCTCGCACCTCGGCTGACGATGGACCCCGGCACGACCGTGTTTCAGCTCGGCACGATCCTCGCCGCCGTCGCCTTGAAGCGCTAAGCCGGCGCGGCTAGGGGCACGGGATGGCCGAGCCTTATTATATCACCACCGCGATCAGCTATCCCAATGGCCGTCCGCACATTGGCCACGCCTATGAAGCGATTGCCGCCGATGCCATGGCCCGTTTCCGTCGCGCCCAGGGCCGCGACGTGCGGCTGGTCACCGGGACAGACGAACATGGCTTGAAAATGGTCCAGGCAGCGCGCGCTGAAAACCGCAACACTCTTGAATATGCTGACGAAATGTCATTGTATTTCAGATCTATGTGTGATACTCTTAATATATCATACGATACATTCGTACGAACCTCGGAAGATCGTCACCACGCCGGCAGCATCGCGTTATGGAAGGCACTGGAAGCGGCCGGCGACTTGTACCTCGACCGCTATGAAGGCTGGTATTCCGTTCGAGACGAGGCGTTTTACGACGACAAGGAGCTGGTTGACGGGGAGGGGGGTGAAAAGCTCTCGCCGCAGGGCACCCCGGTCGAATGGACCGCCGAGGAAACCTGGTTCTTCCGCCTGTCGAAATATCAGGAGCCATTGCTCGCTCATTACCGCGACAATCCCGGCTTCATCCAGCCCGACAGCCGCCGCAACGAGGTAATGCGGTTCGTCGAGGGCGGATTGAACGACCTCAGCGTGTCGCGCACTAGCTTCGACTGGGGCGTGCCGGTCCCGGGATCGCCCGGCCACGTCATGTACGTGTGGATCGACGCGTTGACGACCTACATGACCGGCGTCGGCTTTCCTGAACGAGATGGCGATTTCGCCCGCTTCTGGCCAGCCGACGTCCATTTGATCGGCAAGGACATCGTCCGCTTTCACACCGTTTATTGGCCGGCCTTGCTGATGTCTGCCGGCCTGCCGCTTCCCAAACAGATATTCGGCCACG
>JBDSMA010000079.1:0-5765 GCA_039916085.1 Sphingomicrobium sp. | reverse complement strand
GGGGCAGGGTGTCGCCTTTCGCGTTCGATCACCTGCGCTGGACGACATACGGGCCACCATTGCGACCCATTTTCACGGCGCGCTGACGGCACAGGACTCCGCCGGTTGGCGCGGCCATGTGACGATTCAGAACAAGGTCCGCCCGACCGAAGCGAAGGCCTTGCTTGATCAATTGTTGAAAGAGTTTCGCCCGCGCCGTCTGGGCCTCGCCGCTCTGGCGCTTCACCGCTACCTCGGCGGCCCGTGGCAGCGGCTTGGCCGGTTCGCCTTCCGCGGCACCTAGCTCAGCTCGCCAACGGCGTTGCAGTTCAAATCGAAGGCCGCCATCCCGGCCTCGAGCACCGACGGCAGCATCGGCATGTCCATCAGCGCCTCGATGATGTTATTTTCCTCGCCGGCTTCTTCGAGCGCTTCATCCCAGTCGGCTGCCTCATAGGTTCCCTGGCCGACCCAACAGAACGCCAGCACTTCGGCCAGCTGGTCTTCGGCGAGATCCTCGAACGCCGCGGTCAACTCCTCTTCGACGCTGTCGTTGATTGAATCGTCGAGTACCGACAGCGCCTCACCGTCCTCGCCGTCGACATTTTCGGCTGCCTCGCCGCCGTCATAGTCGGTCGGCACCTGCGCTTCATATTCGCGGGCGCGCAGGATGATCCGGCACAGCATGTCGATCGGGGTTGCGGGTTCCATCTCGGCTTCGTCTCCTGTTCAATCGATTGAACGAGGCCGGCCCGGTGGGGTTCCCCCGGAGCGGTCCGGCTTGATTGACGCTATGCGGCGGCGACCCTATAGGCTCGCCCGCGTCCTCACGGGGTCAGCCCATTGGGGCGGAGTAGCTCAGCTGGTTAGAGCAGCGGAATCATAATCCGCGTGTCGGGGGTTCAAGTCCCTCCTCCGCTACCATTCGTGTGTTGGCGCCGATCGGAGGATTAGACCATGCACCATACCCCCCACCCCCAAATCGAAGCGCGCAAGAAGCAAGGCGTCGCCAGTACCGCTGACGAACATGTCGGGTTCAATGGCTGGCTGGCGGTCAAGATCACCGCCATCGTCGGGACAATGTGGTGCGCCTACGCGTTCACGGTCCTCGCCCTGATCAGCCTGCCGGAGGCGATCAAGGGCGGTACAGGAACGTTGGTCGCGTGGATCGCGCAGACCTTTCTGCAGCTCGTCTTGCTGTCGATCATCATGGTCGGCCAGAAGGTCGCCGCCGCGGCGTCCGACAAGCAGGCGCTGCAAACCTTCAAGGATGCCGAGGCGTTGCTTGAAATAAGCAACAACATGCATCTCTTGCTGAAACAGAATACTCAGATGACGGAAGAGATTGAAAGTCTGCTGAGACTGCAAAAAAACGGTAGTTCCAAATCTTCCTGATTCGGCCCGACTACCTTCACTTAGCGCGCCCACGCCAGCACGAAATTACCGCCCGACCGCAGCGCCGTCGCGTCGCCCTCGAACAAGGCGCTTTCACCGGGATTTAAGGTCTCGCCGTCGATCTCCATCGCCGTGTCGATCGGCAGCACTTGCAAGTCGCGGGTGGTAGGAAGGGCGGGGGGGGTGTGGTGACACCAGGCGACGCCGAACGCTCCTTGGTCGACCAGCACCTCCGAGCGCTCTCGATCAATGGGCCCATCGAGTGGGTCATGGTGGGGCCGAGGCTTGGCCACCTGGCGCGCTTCCTCAAGGTGCAAGGGCCGGTCGCGGCCATAATCGTAGAGCCTGAACGTGACGTCGGCGGACTGCTGGATTTCCATCACCACCAGCCCGGGCCCGAGCGCATGGACGGTGCCCGCCGGGTTGTAGATGAAGTCGCCGGTTTGCGGTCGCCGCCAGTCGATATCGCCGATGATCGACCCGTCCTTGGCCGCCGAAATCAACGCGTCGGCGGTCATCACCGCCTTGGTGCCGATGCCCAGTTCGGCGTCTGTCCCGGCGCTGAGCACCACCCAGCATTCGTCCTTGCCGCTGTTGAGCCCCATCGCCTTGGCCTCGGCGTCATTGGGGTGGACTTGCACCGACAGCCGCTCGCTGGTGAACAGATATTTGGCCATCACGCTCAAGGGCCGCTGCGGCGGCGCCTCGAACCAGATTTCGCCGATTTTGCGCGCCGGGTCGGCGCCGTATTTCGGGTCGATCCCGACCACTCCCCACGGCTTGTCGACGATGCGGGTCGGGAGGCGGGTGATCATGCTGCTAGTCCTACTCCATTCGGGCCATCATCTCCGCCATCGGGATGAAGGCGAAGGCAACCGACGAATCCGCCAGCCCGTACGGCAGGAATAACAACTCACCGACCCGCATGGCTCCACAGGTATAGACGACGTTGGGAACATAGCCGTCGCGGTCCTGGTCGAATGCCGCCAGGATCGGCTCGCGCGAGCGAGCGAGAATTTTTGACGGGTCGTCCTTGTCGAGCAGAATCGAGCCGATGGCATATTTGCGCATCGCCCCGACGCCGTGAGTCAGCACCAGCCAACCCTCGTCGGTCTCGATCGGCGATCCGCAATTGCCGATCTGGATATATTCCCACGGGAAGCGCGGCGCCATCAGCAGCTCGCCACCGTTCCATTCGTCGAGCTTGTCGCTTTCCAGCAGGAACAGGTTTTGCCCGTCCTGCCGGCCGAGCGCGAGGTAGCGACCGCCAATCTTGCGCGGGAACAAGGCGATGCCTTTGTTGACCGCCGCGCTGCCGACCATCGGGCACAGGTCGATCGATTTGAAATCGCACGTCCGCAACAATTCCGACTGAATGCCGTGGCCCGAATAAGCGGTGTAGGTGCCCAGATATTCGTGGCTGCCGTCATCGTGCTGGAAATAGGTCAGACGCAGATCTTCCAGACCGTTGGCCTGCGCCGGGGTGACCGGGAAGATGACCGTTCCCGACAAGGTGCTGTCGGGGTTGCGCAACACCGTCACCGGTCCGTCCTCGTACAGCCCGTCGCAATCGGGCGCGTCGGCGGCGGTGGCGAACGGCGGTTGCGGCGCCAGGCTGAGCCTGCCCTTGGCTGAAATCAGCCCCTCGCGGAAGGCGATCGAACTGATGTGCCCTTCGCCGACCGCGCGCAGCGACAGGATGATCCGCGTGGTGTGCTTGTCGAGACCGCTCTGATCGGGGTGGGGCACGACACTCGGGTTCATCAGCGCGGCGGCGGCATAGCTGTATTCGTGGCAGAAATAGGCGCCGATCAGCTGCTGCTGGCGCGCGTTGACGTGTTCCTCATCCAGCGAGAGCAGGTGCGAGATCTGCCTGAACCGCTTTTGAAACACCTTTTTCGTTTGCCAGTGGCGCTCTTCGAAATCGCGGAACACCTCGCTCAGCTGGCGCCGCGTTTCCTTGTCGCTCAATGTCAGGATCGAGTCGACCAGGCGCCGCGCGCGGGTCGAGTCCGGGCCGGTTCCCTGCCACGCCAGATGGAACGGCCGGACGACGACTCGCGACGGGTCGGCCGCCAGCCGCAGCGGATGCGTAAATCCGTTCAGCATTGGTCGGCTTCAAAAAAGGGAATGGCGGCTACACCTGCGTTTCAGGCCGGAACGGGCGTCCTTGTAGCTGCTTTTTGTCGCAAGGAAAGCGCGCGCATCGCGATCGCCGCGAGGTGAAGCGAAAGGATCGATTCGGCGCCCTGGTTGCGGTTGATTCCGTACCGCATCAGCCCGTCATAGCAGCTGCCATGCTCGGGAATCGCGAGCGGCACGCCGGCTTCGTTGTCGCCCACGAACCAGCCGAACGCCGCCGCCGCCGTCTCATGCCAATGCGCGTTGCCGGTCGCCTGGAGCGCGGCGGCCGCGGCATCGATCATCGCCCAGGCTTCTAGCGGCTGCTGGTCGAATGCAGCAGGTGCAGTGTAGTGTCGGCCGAACGATTCCGAGCCGACCGGACGAAACTGTCCGCGTGCGCCGCGCTGGATCGATTCGAGCCAGGCAAGCGTCCGAACGCCTTGCTCGACCCACTCCGTCCGTTCGAGCGCCACGCCAGCGCGAATGTGTGCCTCACACAGCCGTGCATTGTCATAGGCCAGCACCGGTTCGTACCAGTCCCAACCGTCGCGGGCGAAGCGGCGGAGCAGCATGTCCATCGTCGCCCCGGCCCGTTCGATCGCATCTAGCGATGGTGCGTGCTTCGGCTCATGCTGAATCCTGGCGATCGCCCCAAGCGCCGCGAACGCCTGCGCGCGCGGCGAATGAAGCGGGTCCATCGTATCGACCACAAGCTCATAAAGCCTGCGCGCCCAGGATTTGAGCGATCCGTCGCCTGCCTTCAGGCCTGCGACGCCGAGCGCCCATAGCGTGCGACCGTTCGAATCCTCGCTCCCGACATCTTCCAGCCAGTGCCGATCGAAGCCCATGAAATTGCGGAATCGTCTGGTGTCCGGGTTCCATGCGCCCTGAACGAAGGCGGCATAGGTGTAGGCCAATCGCGCCGCCGCCGGGTCTTCACGGCGAAGCACGGCGAGCAACAACGCTCGGGCGTTATCGTCAATGCAATAACCGTGATTACGGTCGGGGATTCCGTGGATGCTGTGCTGGAGTATGCCAGTTCCGTCGCTCATCCGCTCGACGCCCTCAAGCGACAAGGCTAGCGCCTCGCCGCCATCGATCTTGCGGTCGTTATCGGGCACCCGGATCGCGCCGCGCCGCGCCGCCATCGCTTCCACCGCGCGCTCGGCGACCCGTGGCCACAGCATGTTGCGGGCGTTGCGGTAAATTGCGCGCGACAGCCTCCCGCGCTGTTCGGGCTGGTCGAGCAGGTTGCCGATGGCCTTGGCCAGTGCCTCGCTGCTGCCCGGATCGACCAGCACGCCGCGCCCGTCGGCGAGCAACTCGGCGGCGTGGACGTAGGGTGTCGAGACGATCGGCTTGCCGACCGCGGCGGCGTAGGACAGCGTGCCCGAAGTAACCTGCGCCATGTTGAGATAGGGCGTAACGTAGACGTCGCAGGCCTGGAGCAGGTCGAGCAACTCCTCCTGTTCGACAAAACGGTTGTCGAACCGGACATGCTCGCTCAACCCAAGCTGGGCGACCCGTTCCTCCAGCGAGTGGCGATAGGCGTCGTGATCGTGGCGCAGCAAATTCGGATGCGTCGCGCCGACCACGAGGTACAGCGCATTGGGGTGTTCCTGGACGATCGCCGGCATCGCCTCGATCATGTGGGCAATGCCCTTGTCGGGGGCGAGCAGGCCGAAGGTCATCAGGACAGTCCGGCCCTCAAGCCCGAACTTCGCCTTCATCGTGTCCGGTGCGACAAGCGGCCGGTCGGGGACACCGTGCGGGATGACCATGATGCGCCGCGGATCGACGCCATAGCGTCGCCGCAGCGTCGCCGCTCCGCTCTCCGCCGTCACGATCAGCAAATCGGCGCGCGCCAGCAAACGGCGGAATACCTCGAGCTCGGCCGCCGACGGCGATTCGAGTACGGTGTGGAGTGTCACCGCCAGTGGCAGGCGGACGTCTTCGATGAGATCGAGGATGAAGGCCCCGGCTTCGCCGCCGAAGATTCCGAATTCATGCTGCAGCCACACCGCTTCGGCGCCGCTGCGGGTGATCGCCCGTGCCGCGTGGCGATAGGCCTCACGCTCCGTCGCGGAGATGGTCGTTATCTCGCCCGGGTATGCAACTCCACTGGCGTCATCCATCGCATAATGATCAAGGCGCATCGTCGGGTAACGAAGCGCCAGCGCATCGGCGAGGTGCGAGGTAAAGGTGGCCAGCCCGCAGTTGCGCGGCAAGGCATTGCCGATCAGGGCAATGCGGCCGAATGGCGAACG
>JBDSMA010000078.1:0-2345 GCA_039916085.1 Sphingomicrobium sp. | reverse complement strand
CGATCGACCGATAGGCGCTCTTGCTGTCCAGCTTGGTCGAGGCATCCTTGAGGTTCGGCGAGTTCCAGAAACTGGCCCGCACCTTCTTGCCCTGATTGATGATTTTCTGCTGCTGCAGAAACTTCGTAAACAGGATGTAGAACGTGCCGACCGACATGCCGACCAGGATGATGAACACGGTCCAGCTGATGAGGCCGCCTTCATGAAGGGCCTGCATAAGGCCATAAGGGTTCGCGCCGGCGGCGGGAGCAGTTGCGGGATTTGCCATGGTTCGTCTTTCCTCAGATTGAAGTCATTAGCGTTGGTTGCTGTGGCCTAGTTGCTCGGGACCACCCATTTGATGCGGCCCGAATCCGTATCGCTCGTGGCGTTGCCGCTGTCATCGCGGGCGGGGGTATAACGGGCCCGGCGCCTGAGAATGGAGCAGGTAGCGGAATCGAGTGCGGCCGACCCCGACGACGACGTCACCTGGCAGTCCGAAACCCGTCCGTCCGGACCAATCGATAGCCGGAAACCGGTGGTTCCCTGCTCCTCGTTGCGCAACGCGCTTGGCGGATAATCGTCGGTCGAGAACAGCGCGTGCAAATCGCCCTTGGCCTTGGCCGACTGGACCTTGCGCGGAGCCGGCGGTGCCGGCGGTGCCGGCGGAGCGGGCGTCGCGCGCTGCGTGATGATCACCGGCTGGATGACCGGAGTCGTCTGGATTTGCGGCGCCGGCGATTCGATCCGCACGAGCGGCGGCGGTGCGCTCACCTGTGGCGGCGGCGGCGTCTTGTTGTCCGGCGGGGGCGGCGGCTTCTCCACCGGGGGCGGCGGCTCTTCCTTGACGTCGAACGTCTTGAGGTCGTCGATCTTTTTCTTGATCACGTTGTAACCAAGCCCGGTTACCAGGGCGTATCCCAGCAGGGCATGGATCAGCGCGACGATGACGATCGCCACCTTCCGGTTCGAACCCATCTCTTTGCGATTGGCGTAGGACATTAAACCGCAAGTCTCCTTGTTGCATCGGCACCACGTTCGGACGGAGCCAAATCGTAGCCCGGCGCCCTCGAATGGAACCACCGACGTATCAACATATCATCGGCAGCAAGCGCGCTTCCTTAATGAACGCCCAATGAGCGCGCAATCGATTTTGTTCCGCCTCCGACTTCCTTCGGCCCTTGCGAACAGGTCAGGGCGTCGGCCCGTCGAACGAGGCGATTTCCACGCCGACGCCGCGCGCATCGTGATAGATGTCGGGCTTGAGCGAACGGATACGCAGCGCCGTCACCCGGTGCATCGCCGCCAGCCGCTCGAAAATCGCGTGGACCAATGTTTCCTGCAGGTTGAATCGCCGTTCCGTGGCCAGTCGCCGGACCTCGCCGACGACATAATCATAATCCCAAGCCGCGGCCTGCTCGTCGGCTTCGGGGGGACGCTCGATCCCGTCGATCCACAACTCGATTGTCAGATGCAGCCGCTGTGGAGTGCCGCGCTCGAAGTCGTGGAAACCGATGTCGGCCATGACCTCCAGCGAATCGATCAGGATATGTCCGGTCGCCGGCCGCAACGCGTCCGGTACCATCCCGCTCAGTCTGACCGCCTCGCTGTCCATCATCGCTCCAGGAACTGCACGTCGCGCGGTAGGGCCATGAACCGCTGCCCGCCGTCGACGACCAGCGTCTGCCCGGTCATCGCCGGCTGGGCAATAAGGAAGCGCAGCGCGTCGGCGACCATCGCCACATCGACCCCCACGTTCAGCGGGTTCAGCGCATGCATCTTGGCAAATCCGGCCTCGTCCTGCGCCCCGGACGGCAGCATCAGCGCGGGTGCGATGGCATTGACCCGGATGCCCCGCACGGCCAGGGCGCGCGCCGCCACTTCGGTCAGCCCGGCCAGGGCATATTTGCTCAATGTGTAGGACAGGAAATCGGGGTTTGGCGCAGCCAGCTTGGCGTCAGTGATATTGACTGCCATCGCCGCCCCGCCGGAATGGCGCCGGGCGAGTTCGGCGATCAGCAGCATCGGCGCGGCGGCGTTGACCGCCATGTGCGCAGCGAACTGCGCGGCATCGGGCGCCGCCAGCGAATCCGCCGCGAACCGCGCCGCATTGTTGACCAGCAGCGCGACCGGCCCCGGCGCGGCCCCGAAGATCCGCGCCGCACAGTCCGCCTGGCCAAGATCGGCGAACACCTTGATCGCCCCATCGGGCACTTCGTCGACGACGTGATGGACATGGGCCACGACCCGCCAGCCGTCGGCCAGCAGCGCGTCGGCAATCGCCCGCCCGACCCGCCGCGCGGCCCCGGTGACGATGGCGATTTTGTCGGTGCCCGTCATTGCGAGGAACGCAGTGACGAAGCAAT
>JBDSMA010000077.1:0-5851 GCA_039916085.1 Sphingomicrobium sp. | reverse complement strand
CGCCTCAAAGCCCAGCAGCGCGAGGCTGGGGTTCGGCACGACCTGATCGACGCGGTGTTCGGTCTTGGCGGGGAGGACGATCTTGTCCGCCTGCTAGCCCGCGTGACCGCGCTGCAATCGTTCGTCGAGACGGAGGAGGGCGCCAACCTGCTCGCCGGCTACAAGCGCGCCGCCAATATCCTCAAGAAGGAACAGTGGGAGCCAAGCGCGGCATCCGTTGCCGATGTCCTCGACGATGAAGCGACTTTGGCCGCGGCGATCGACCTGGCCGAGGGGCAGGCGGAGGCCTCCGTGGCCGAGGAAGATTTCACTGCCGCGATGGCGGCGCTGGCCTCGCTACGCGCGCCGATCGATGCGTTCTTCGACACGGTGACCGTTAACGCGCCCGACGCCGGTGCGCGGGCCCGGCGCTTAAACCTCCTCGCCCGCTTCCGCGACGCGGTCCACAAGGTCGCCGATTTCTCGAAAATCGAAGGGTGAGCGCTTACGCGTCGCGGCTGTCGATCACGCCGTCGCGGTTGGTGTCGGCCAACGGGACGTCGCGCGGGGCATCTCGGGGCACGTCGCGTTCGACGACCCGCTCGACCACCGGCTCGCGCGCCTGATTCTTGAGGGCGGCGTCGCGCAGCGAATCCTGCTCGCGCCAATCCTTTTCGCGCTCGGCATGGACACGCTCAAGGTCGGCGCGACGCTCGGCTTCGGCGTTATATTTGTGGCGCCATTTGCGCCCGCCGCCGGAAAACAGGAAGCCGCCGATCAGCAGCCCGAGCACGAACACCAAAGCGAGGATGACCCACTGGTCCGTGGTGAAATTGAGCATCGTCGTTCCCCTGCAGATTTAGGACTTCATCTCGCTAAGCGCCCGGCGCGGCGATGCGTTCCCGAAACGACCGCGTTCGCGAACGAATACCGCCGCCGCCCCTTCGGGCGACGGCGGCTCCTCCCCCCACCAGGGAAGTCTGGCTAGCCGTGGATGAAGCTGTCCGAGATCGAGCAGGACGCCGGCCCGAGGATGACGATGAACAGGGTCGGCAGGATGAACAGGATCAGCGGCACGGTCATGATCGCCGGCAGGCGCGCGGCCTTTTCCTCGGCGCGCATCATCCGCTCGTTGCGGAATTCGGCCGACAGCACGCGCAAGGCGGACGCCAGCGGCGTTCCGTATTTCTCGGTCTGGATCATGGTCGTGACGACCCCGCGCACGGCATCGAGATCGACTCGGGTGGCGAGGTTCTCGAACGCGTTGCGGCGCTCGGCGAGGAAGCCCAGCTCGATCGCGGTCAGGCCGAATTCGTCGCCCAGTTCGGGATAGGCCTTGCCCAGTTCCTTGGCGACGCGGTTGAACGCGGCGTCGACGGTCAGGCCGGCCTCGGCGCAGATGACGAGCAGGTCGAGCGCGTCGGGCAGGCCCTTGCGGACCGCATGGCTGCGCTTCTTGACCTTGTTCGACAGCCAGATGTCGGGCGCCTTGTAGCTCAGCACCAGCGTGCCGGCGACGAAGCCGTATTTCTTGATCCAGCCCCATTCGGGGAAATAGTTGATGACGTAGATCAGCAGCACCGCGCCGAGGCCGAGCACGACCGGCATGACGAAACGCGCGAAAATGATGAAGAAGGCCAGATCCTTGGTCCGGATGCCGGCCTGCTGCAGGCGCGTCTGGGTCTTCTTGATCTGATCGTCCTGGAGCATCTTGAAGCTCGACAGGATGCCGCGCACGCGGTCCGCCGCATGGTTCTTGTTGGTCAGCTTCTTGCGCTTGTTGGTCGACGCGACGATGCCCGCCTTCAATTGCTCGCGGCGTTCGTTGAGCGCCTTGACGCGGCGGGCCATCGGATCCTTGACCGTGGTCGCGGCGTAAATGGCGACGAGCACGGCAAAGGACGCGATCGCGGCCAGCAAGGTCGCGACCCACATGACGTCGATGCCGAGGAGGGTGGGATGTCCGTTCATGACCGTTGTTCGCCCTCTAAATCTCGAAATTGACCATCTTGGCCATGATGAACACGCCAAGGCTCATCCAGATCAGGCCGCCAAGGCCCGCGACCATCAGCCGTTGGTCGACGAAAAAACCGCCCATGTAGTTAGGGTTGAGCATCCAAACGAGCGTGAAGACGATGAACGGCAGCGACCCGACGATCATCGCCGACGCCTTGGATTCCGAACTCATGGCGCGGATCTTGAGCTTCATCTGCGCGCGCTTGCGAAGCACGTCGGCAAGGTTGCCGAGCGTTTCCGCCAGATTGCCGCCGGTTTCCCGCTGGATCGCCAGGGTGATGACGAAGAACTGGAATTCGGGCGTGCCCAGGCGGTCGGCGGTTTCCTGAAGCGCGGCCTCCATCGTGCGGCCGATCTTCATCTTGTCGCTGACCATGCGGAACTCGACCCCGACCGGGCCGGGGACTTCGCTCGACACCACGCCGAGGGTCTCGGTGATCGGCAGGCCCGAGCGCAGCCCGCGGACCATCAGCTCGATCGCGTCCGGGAAGTTGGCGGTGAACTTGGCGACGCGCCGCTTGATCATCTTGCCGATGACGAAGTGGGGAATTCCGATGCCCGCAAAGGTGCCCATGAAGAAAGCCAGCAGGAACGGCGCGCCCTTGATCATCAGCGGGATCATGACCGTCGCGGCGAGGCCGAGTGAAAAGGCCGCATATTTGGCCAGACTGATCGATTTGCCGGTCTGCTCGATCCGCTTGCGCAACAAAGCGGGCTTGGGGATGAGGGTCGAGGCGAGGCCTTCGGCGCGGCTTTGCCGGCCGGCCATCAGCCTGCGAATCTGTGCTTGCGCGGCGGCGGCCAGCACGCCGCCTTCGCCGTGCCGCTCCCGAAGCGTTTCAAGGCGCCGCCTGACGGCCTTTCGCGGGTTCGGGCCGCCCAGCGCCTGGGCGCCAAGGTACAGCGTGCCGCCAAGGCCGACGATGAGCAGTAGCGCGAGCATCATAGTCTTCGTTCCCGTCCCGTGGTCGTCCCGCAGGCAGGGGCGGCGCGCCCCCCCGGCGGGAATTGTTAGGCCGCCTTGGCTTTCGGCTTGGACAGCATCGACTTCAAATTATCGACCAGCGACTTGCCGCCGGAGGAACCCTTGGCCACGGCATCGGCGCCGTCGTCGCTGGCATGGCTCAGCACCATGTTGGTCAGCTGCGTGAACGGCGCGGCCAGCTTGCCGGTGGCGATTTCCGCCATCGGCTTGCCGAGTTTGGCCGCCTGGGCTGCCGACTTGCCGTCGTCGGGGAAGACGATGTCGATCGACCGCTCGATCGACTGTTCGAAATCCTTGCGGCTGATCTCCAGCGCGCCGCCCGAGGGCTGGCGGTTGGCGACCACGATGACCTTGGTCTGCGGCGCGTTCGACTTGAGCCAGGCGAGGATGCGGATGGTGTCGCGTGTCGCCGCCAGCGTCAGTTCGCTGACGACCACCGCGACATGGGCGTCGTGGACCATGTGTGGATACTGGATCAGCATATGGCGCGGCAGGTCCATGACCGTCGATTCGAACGCGTTCTTCATTTCTTCCTGAAGCTGGAAGAAGGCGGTTCCGTCCGTGATCATCGGCTGGTTGATCGGCGCTTCGGCCGACAGCACGCTCAGTCGCTCATTGGCGCGGACCATGGCGCGTTCAATGAACAGGCCGTCGATCCGGCTCGGATTCTCGATCGCGTCGGTCAGGCCGCGGCCCGGCTCGAGGTCGAGCGCCAAAGCGCCGGTCCCGAAGTGAACGTCAAGGTCGAGCAATGCGGTCGAGCGGTGCGCCTTCTCGCCGAGGAGCCAGGCAAGACTGGTCGCCAGGGTCGAGGCGCCGACGCCGCCGCGCACGCCGATGACCGCGGTCATCACATGGGGCTTGTCGGCGGCCGCTTCCCCGCGCGGGCCGGACAGGATCGACTGGGCATGGGCGAAGGTATCGCGCAGCTGATCGACCGTGAAAGGCTTCAGCAGATAGTCGTGGATGCCACTGGCGACGAGGTCGCGGTAGAGGCGGACATCGTTGACCTGGCCCGAAGCGATGACGATCGTGCCGGGCTCGCATACTTCGGCGAGGGCGTTGATGTCATTGAGCGGATCCGCCGACTCGGTGAGATCGACGAACAGGATGTTGGGGCTGGCCGAAACCGACAGGGACTGGACCGCGTTGCGCAATCCGCCCTTGTTGACCTTTTCCGGGCTCCAGCCATGCTCGACCGCAACCGGACGGAGCATATCCGCGGTGGCGTCATCGCAGACGAAGGCCGTGAAGGGGTCACGAAGGCCCGCGCGCGCCTGGAACGGAGCGTTCATCACTGATTTCCCTTCTTCGTGGTGATATCCTTGAGACCGGTCGTTCCCGTCGGCGGGGCCTTGCGGTAATAATCGAGCGCCTTCACCGCCGCGCGGTTGTCGCCGAGCCCGCTACCTTCGCGTCCGTGGATCAGATCCTCGGGGTTGGCGACCATCGCGGCCAGATTGGCGTTCACGCCGCAGCCGAAATTGCTCATCGACTTATTGTCGAAGTTGGGCTGCGAGGCTTGCGACCAGTTGGGGCAGCTGGGGACGCTCGCGCGAGTGCGGCTGACCACCACCCGGACATTGCCCGGGCCGACCATGCCGACCGTGACGGGCGCGCCGGTGCCGACCATCAGGCCATAATTGCCGGCGACCCGGGCGACATCGTCGCGGGCCGTTCCGGCATAGCCGTCGATGTAGATCGAATCACCATAGCCGAGGTCCATCGAGCGGAACCAGCTGTCGAGCCGGGCCTGTTCATTGGGCGACAGCGAGCCGTCGGGCGCCGCGAGATCGAGCGCATAGTCAGCGCGGCTCACAACCGGCACGTTCACCGAGGACACGCCTCGCGACGGCTGGTCGCCTCCGGTCGTGGAGCAGCCGGCGAGCGCGGCGGCGGTGATGGCGAGGGCAAGGGTACGGCTCATCGGAGCATCCTTTCGAAACGCGCGGGCGATCACAGCTTGAAGCCTGGGGCAGGGGCGACGCCGACCGGGACTCCGGCGGGCACCGCCGGGGCGGGGGCCGGAGGACCGGAGCGGCCGGTATAGGACTGGCCTTCAAGCACCATCTGGGCGTCGGTCGGGGACCGATAACCATCGGTCGGCAGCGCCAGTTGTCCAGATGTCGGCTTCACCAGATAGGGCGTGACGATGATCACCAGCTCCGTCTCCGCGCGGCGGTATTTGGTCGAGCGGAACAATGCGCCGATGATCGGCAGGTCGCCGAGGAACGGCGCCTTGTCGATGTTGTTGGTATTGGCGTTGCGCAGCAGGCCGGCGATCATGAAACTCTGGCCCGAGCCAAGCTCCACCGTGGTTTCGGCGCGGCGCGTGGTGAGCGCGGGCACGTCGAAGCCGTTCAGGCGAAGCGAACCTTCGTTCGACAGCTCGCTGACCTCGGGGCGGACACGCATCGAGATGCGGCCGTCGGCGAGGACGATCGGGGTGAAGGCCAGCCCGACGCCATATTGCTTATATTCGATGACCACCGAGCCGAGAGCCTGCGAGATCGGGATCGGGAATTCGCCACCGGCAAGAAAGCTGGCGGTTTCGCCCGACAAGGCGGTCAGGTTCGGTTCTGCCAACGTCGTCACCAGGCCGTCATTTTCGGCCAAGTTGAGCGTGCCGAGGATGTCGAGTCCGAGAATCTTTCCCGCGAGGCCCAGCGTGGTGCCGGTCGCCGCGATGTTGAAGCTCTTCGGAATCGCGGCCGTCGTCCCGGCTGCGGGTGATCCGAACGTTCCTGGACTGCCCTGTCCGATGCCGAATTGCGTACCACCTGAGCTGTCGCGGCTGAGGAGGTTGACGCCAATCTGCTTGACGAGGCTGCGGTTGACCTCCGCAATCTTGACCTTGAGCATGACCTGCAG
>JBDSMA010000076.1:0-2107 GCA_039916085.1 Sphingomicrobium sp. | reverse complement strand
ACTATTTCGCCAACCGCGAGCGGGCGATGGTCGCCGAACCGGGCAGCTATCGCCCGCTGGCCCCCTCGTCGCTCTATCTGGCGCGCAAGGAATGGCAGTCGGCGCTCGACGGCCGGCCGATCCACCTAGCCTCGCCATTCGACGAGCCGGAAAACACCAAGGTCATCGCCTTTGGGGTTGACGGTCCGCGCGATTTTGGGGCCGAGCGCGCGGCCGACAAGAATATTTATGAGGCCGTCACCGCCCACGTCGCCAAGCTACGGAAAGCCAAGAAGAAAATCGTCCTGGCGAGTTACAGCGCCGGGGCTCGGGAGCGGCTTGCCGGGCTGCTCGAGGATCATGGCCTGACGCGGCTCGCCCAGGTCCGCACCTGGCAGGAAGCTTTGGGATCGAAGGCCGACGTGGCGCTGCTGGTGCTGCCGCTCGACCATGGCTTCACCGCCCCAGACGTTGCGGTGCTGACCGAACAGGACATGCTTGGCGACCGGTTGGTGCGGCGCAAGAAACGCCGCAAGAGCGCCGACGCATTCCTGAGCGAGCTTGCCGCGCTGTCCACGGGCGACCTTGTCGTCCATGCCGACCACGGCATCGCCCGCTACGAGGGGCTGACCTCGATCCTGGTCGGCAAGGCGCCGCACGATTGCGTCGCGCTAAGCTACGCTGGTGGCGACAAACTCTATGTCCCAGTGGAGAATATCGACGTCCTCACCCGCTATGGCGCCGATAGCGAGAAAGCGACGCTCGACCGGCTTGGGGGCGAAGCATGGCAACGGCGCAAGTCGCGGATGAAGGAGCGCATCCGCGAAATCGCCGGCCAGCTGATCAAAACCGCGGCGATCCGCGCCACCCGCCCGGGCCGGGCGCTCGAAGCCGACGCCGCTTATCCGCAGTTCGTCGATCGCTTCCCCTATGAGGAGACCGACGACCAGGATCGGGCGATCGGCGAAGTGCTCGACGACCTGGCCAGCGGCAAGCCGATGGACCGGCTGGTGTGCGGCGACGTCGGCTTCGGCAAGACCGAGGTCGCGCTGCGCGCGGCATTCGTCGCGGCAATGGCCGGGCAGCAGGTCGCGCTAATCTGCCCGACGACGCTGCTGACGCGCCAACATTACAAGAATTTCATCGAACGCTTCCACGGCTTCCCGATCGAGATCGGACGGTTGTCGCGGCTAGTCCCGGCGGCCGAGGCCAAGTCCACCAGAGCTGGCCTCGAAAAAGGCACGGTGGACATCGTCATCGGCACCCATGCGCTGCTGGGCAAAGCAATCAATTTCAAGCAATTGGGCCTGGTCATCGTCGACGAGGAGCAGCATTTCGGCGTGGCCCACAAGGAGCGGCTGAAGGCGCTGCGCGACGACGTCCACGTGCTGACGTTGACCGCCACGCCGATCCCCAGGACGTTGCAGATGGCGATGTCGGGGCTGCGCGAGCTGTCGGTCATCCAGACCCCGCCGGTCGACCGGCTGGCGGTCCGCACCTACGTCGCGCCGTGGGACCCGGTGGTGGTGCGCGAGGCGTTACTGCGCGAGCATTACCGCGGCGGGCAGAGCTTCCTGGTTGCGCCGCGCGTCGCGGACCTGCCCGACCTTGAGCAATGGCTGCGCGAGGAAGTGCCCGAAGTGAAGGCAGTCACCGCCCACGGCCAATTGAATGCGTCGCAGGTCGAGGAGCGGATGAGCGCCTTCTACGACCGCAATTATGACGTTCTGCTCTCGACCACGATCGTCGAAAGCGGACTCGACATTCCCAGCGCGAACACCCTCGTGGTTTATCGCGCCGATCGGTTCGGCCTTGCCCAGCTATACCAGCTGCGCGGCCGCGTCGGGCGCTCGAAAACCCGCGCCTACGCTTATCTGACGACCCAGCCGAGCCGGATCGTCAGCGAAGGCGCGGACAAAAGGCTGCAGGTGCTCGCCAACCTCGACAGCCTTGGGGCCGGTTTCCAGTTGGCCAGTCACGACCTCGATATCCGGGGCGCAGGTAATCTGCTGGGCGACGAGCAATCGGGGCACATCAAGGAAGTTGGGTTCGAACTGTACCAATCCATGCTGGAGGAGGCGATCCTCGAGCAGAAGTCGGGCGCGGACGAGCGGCGCGATGCGTTTAC
>JBDSMA010000075.1:0-3588 GCA_039916085.1 Sphingomicrobium sp. | reverse complement strand
CGCACCAGATTGTCGAGGTCGCTGTCGGCGCAGTCCGAATCCGGGTGCGTTTCGGGATAAGCGGCGACCGAAATATCGAACGGGCCCACGGCTTTCAGGCCGACAACCAGCTCAGCCGCATTGGCATAGCCTTCGGGGTGCGGCGCATAAGGCTGGCCAGGCTCGGGCGGATCGCCGCGCAGCGCGACGATGTGACGAACCCCGGCCGCCCAGTAAGCACGCGCGACCTCGTCGATTTCCTCCCGGCTGGCGCCGACGCAGGTGAGGTGTGCTGCCGGGGTCAGCCCGGTCTCGCGGACGATCCGCTCGACCGTCGCGTGGGTTCGCGCGCGGGTCGATCCGCCGGCGCCATAGGTCACCGAGACGAAGCGGGGGCGGAGCGGCGCGAGCGTTTCGATCGATTGCCACAGCGTCGCCGCCATCGCCTCGGACTTGGGTGGGAAGAATTCGAAACTGAGCGCGATGTCGCCGCGCGCACCGGCAAACAGCGGCGGATGATTTTCCAGCGCGCGTTCGGCGAGCGCGTTCACGCCGCCACCCGTTGGCTGGGGACACCGCCGGCCTTGCGCCCGCGCCACAAGATGACGGTCAATTCGCCGCCTTCCAGCCGGTCGATACGGTCCATCGCCAGCCCCGATGCTGCGAACCAGCCGCGCATCGCATCGTCGGCAAAGCCAAGTCGGAGGTGGGCATCCTGATTGCGCAGTTCCTCGCGGTCATGCTGGGCGAAATCAATCACCAGCAACCGACCGCCCGGTCGAAGCACCCGCGCCGCTTCGGCAATCGCGGTGCCCGGCGCCTGGGCATAATGAAGCACCTGGTGGAGCAAGATTGAATCGACGCTTCGGTCGCCAAGGGGAAGCGAATACATGTCGCCCTGTCGCAAGCTGGCACCGGCGATACCCGCCGAATCGAGCTTGACCCGAGCGAGGCGCAGCATCTCCGACGAGCGGTCGACGCCGATAGCGCCATCGGCGGTTCGGGCGAAAAGCTCGAGCATTCTTCCAGTGCCGGTTCCGATATCGAGCAACGCGCCCAAGGGCTCGTCGGCCATCGCCCCGACGATCGCTGCCTCGACCTCGCATTCGGCGACATGGAGCGAGCGGATGCTGTCCCAGGTGGCGGCATGAGCCTCGAAATAACGCCGCGCGGCCTCCGCTCGGTCGGCGCGAATCGAATCGAGCCGGGCGGCGTCCGAATCGAACAATGCTTCGGTGTCCGAATCGAGCCATTGGTCTGCCAGCGCGAACAAGACGTCGGGCGCCGCGGCACTCGCCAGGCCAAGATAAACCCAGCTTCCTTCCTTGCGCCGCTCGATCAATCGGGCTTCATCCAGCACCCGGACATGGTGCGACACGCGCGGCTGGCTCTGCCCAAGAACCTGGGCAATCTCCCCAACCGCAAGCTCCATGGTGCGCAGAAGCGCCAAAATCCGCAGCCGTGACGGATCGGCAAGCCCCTGGAACCGCGCCGCAAGCGAATGGGAAGAAGGACTTAAGGACATAAAGAAGCGCTTATATCTTTAGACATGGCCCTGTCGAGGGGGCTCGAAATATCCGTTCATCAAAATGGCAATTGCGTGACACGGGCCGAGGCCTTACTTCGATCCGCTGGCCTGACCGAATATCGGCAGGCCGAGCCTGACGCCGCCGCCCATGTGGGAGGCGGCGTGTAATGCAAGGAATGGAACGATCATGAAGAAGGTTGCACTGACCGTTGCGGTCCTCGCGCTCGGCCTCGCCGCGTGCGAATCGAAGACTGCCAATGCCGTCGACAACGTCGATGTCTCGAACACCACCGAGGCCGACGCCAATGCGGCGATGGTGGCCACCGATAACGCCGTCGACAATGCGCTCGACGCCACGGGCAACGCTGCTTCGAACACCGCCAATGCGGTCGACAATGCAGCGGCGAACACCGTGAAGGCGGCCGACAACAAGATCTAAATCGCGTTCGACTCCACCGTCCGCGGTGGCGCCATGCGACGGAAGGGCCGTCCCCCTTGTGGGGGCGGCCCTTTTCGTTGAGGCTGAAGCGCCATGCGCTTGCTGATCGCTTTTGCCGTCCTGACCACCGCCGCCTGCGGCGACCGCCGGCCACCTGCGCCGACGGCGGAAGAAAGCGCCAAGCTCAACGATGCCGATGCGATGCTCGACCAGGCCGGCAATGAAGAGGGGCCGGAAGCTCGCGCTCCCGACCCCTCGATAAATACAGGCCAAGCCGCAGGGCTGACGGACTAAAAGTCCATTCCGCCCATGCCGCCCATGCCGCCGCCGCCCATCGGCATCGCCGGCTTGTCATCGGCCGCATCGGCGATCGTCGCCTCGGTGGTGATGAGTAGCCCGGCGACCGAGGCCGCGTCCTGCAGCGCGGTGCGAACGACCTTGGTCGGATCGACCACGCCGGCCGCGACGAGGTTCTCATAGGTGTCGGTCGCGGCGTTGAAGCCCTGCGTGACATCGCCTTCGCGAAGCAGGTTGCCGGCCACCACCGCGCCATCGACGCCCGCGTTTTGGGCGATTTGACGAAGCGGGGCTTCGATTGCCTTGCGGATGATGTCGATGCCGCGGGTCTGGTCGTCGTTGGCGCCCTTGAAACCGTCCAGCGCCTTGGTCGCATAGAGCAAAGCGGTGCCGCCGCCGGGGACAATGCCTTCTTCGACCGCTGCGCGGGTCGCGTGGAGGGCGTCGTCGACGCGGTCCTTGCGCTCCTTGACCTCGACCTCGGTGGCGCCGCCGACCTTAATCACGGCGACTCCGCCGGCGAGCTTGGCAAGACGCTCCTGGAGCTTCTCCTTGTCATAGTCGCTGGTGGTATTCTCGACCTGCTGACGGATCGCGTTGGTGCGCGCCTCGATCGTCTCATGGCTGCCGGCGCCGTCGACGATGGTCGTGTTGTCCTTGTCGATGGTGACGCGCTTGGCGGTTCCAAGCATCGCGATGGTGACGTTCTCCAGCTTGATGCCGAGGTCCTCGGAGATCATCTCACCGGCGGTGAGGATCGCGATATCCTCCAGCATCGCCTTGCGGCGGTCGCCGAAGCCCGGCGCCTTGACGGCGGCGACCTTCAAGCCGCCGCGCAGCTTGTTGACGACCAGCGTGGCCAGCGCCTCACCTTCGATATCCTCGGCGATGATCAGCAGAGGGCGGCCCGACTGGACGACCGACTCGAGAATCGGCAGCATCGCCTGAAGGTTGCTGAGCTTCTTTTCATGGATGAGGATGTAGGGATCGGTCAGCTCGACCGACATCTTTTCCGGGTTGGTGATGAAGTAAGGCGAGAGGTAGCCACGGTCGAACTGCATGCCTTCGACGACGTCGAGTTCGAACTCGAGCCCCTTGGCTTCCTCGACGGTGATGACGCCTTCCTTGCCGACCTTCTCCATCGCCTCGGCGATCTTCTGCCCGACTTCGGTGTCGCCGTTGGCGGCAATGCTGCCGACCTGGGCGATTTCCTGGGTCCCGGCGACCGGCTTCGAGCGGCCCTTGAGATCCTCGACGACCTTGGTCACGGCAAGATCGATGCCGCGTTTCAGATCCATCGGGTTCATGCCGGCGGCGACCGACTTCATGCCTTCGCGCACGATCG
>JBDSMA010000074.1:0-7323 GCA_039916085.1 Sphingomicrobium sp. | reverse complement strand
CGATCCACGGCACCAGCGCCCTGTCGCTGCTGGAAGATGTCGCGGCCAACCCCAAGTTCCACGGCTTGCTGATCGTCGGGCTGGCCGACACCATGTTCTTTCAGGGCTTCGACGGTTACGGCGGAACATATATCCACAGCCTTCATCAATATGAATCGCCGGCCAAGCGCGCCTCGGCCGCGCTCGATCATATGCTGCAACGGCGCGTCGCCTTCCTTGACAGCAGCTACCGGCTGAGCGTCGTCGCCGCGCGACTCGACCCCAATTTCCGCGCTGGGGTCGAGGGGCCTTTGGACGACATCTGGAAGTTGTCCGAAGTTGGCGAGCATCGCCAGACCTGGATGTGGCCGCAGATCATCACCGACCAAAGGCTGAAGGCGCATGCGCGCTGGGCATGGAAGGGGTTCAAGGAGAAATTTTCCTATACGCCCCAATTGATTGCCAAGGGGCAGGCGCGCGCCGCGGCGGCAGTAGCAAAAATCCGCGCGCGCGGCGGCGACGTGGTGTTCGTCCGCCCGCCCTCCGACATCCATTTGCGCATCAACGAGGAAGCCCAGGTGCCCAAGGCCAAGGGCTGGGATGTGCTGCTGGCAAACACGCACAGCGTCGGGGTCCACAATGACGAGCTGCCCGCGTCGGTGCACCATCTGATCATGCCCGAATGGTCGCACCTCGACCGGCGCTGCGCGACGGTGTTTACCGACGCTTATGTGCGGTTGCTGACCCAGCGGACGAAACGGCTGACCCTGCGCGCCGATGCACCACCGCCGCTGACCCGCGAATATTGCGTCTCGCCCGACGGCCGCCCGCTTTAGCTGCGCCCTGTACTCGCCGGGCGAATTTGGTCAGGTGCGCCGGCGGAAGCGGAGCAACTTCTTGTCTCGACCGATGACGGCGGCATGGCCGTCATCCAGTTCCTCGACGCTGATTTCGATGTCGTCACCAAGCTCGCCGACCAACGCGGTCAACGTGTTCGGCGAATGGCGCCAGTTCATTCCCTGATACCGTTCGCCGTCGGGACCGGAGGCGAAAATGACCAGCGCCGTCGCGCCAGGCGCCATCAGCGAAGCGAGTGACTGGAAATATGACCGCAGCTCGGTCGGGGGAACATGCTGAATGACGGCGTTGGAGAAAATCACGTCCGGCTTCCAGCGTCGGACCTCAGCCAGGTTGTCGGGATTGATCACGCCGACCCTCGGGCGTTTTTCGGCCACCAGGGCCGCGTCCAGCAAGCCGGTTGCCGGGCCGAAGAAGTCATCGGTCACGTCAAGGCCCCAATAGCAATCGGGGTCGAGGAACCGCATGGCGTGCTGACCGACGCGCAGGCTTCCGCAGCCGTAATCCACGACCCGGTCGGTCGGTTTCACACCCATCGCCCGAATATGGCTCCAGTCCTTGTCGCCGCGGGCCGCGAATTTCTCCTTGTCCCATTCGGTCGGCATGCCGGCATGATCCCAGCCCAGGTGGCCAAGGGTCGCGTGCGGCCATCCGCGCGCCAGTTTTCGCTTGTGGGCAGCGGCATAATATTCGCCGAAACTGGCGCCGGGATGAGCCCGCTGCCAGCGGGCATGGCGCCGGCTCGAAACGTAGATCGCGATTTTCCGGACGAGCCAGAGATCGCGGACAGTGGTGAACAGCTTGCGCGGGACGAAGAGCATGACCGGCTCTAGGCGGCTCTGTTTTTGATGCGCAAATCAAAAACGACAAACATTGGGAATTTGTAATGTTGGAACTCGGAAAAACCCCTGATCGCTTATCGGAAGCCCCCGTGAATAACAGGGCAACTGAACGGCATTGATGCCGGTCGAAGGAGATGAAAGATGACCCGAATTCTGATGATGGCCGCAGCTTCTACCTTGGCGCTCGCCGGCGTTGCAGGAGCGCAAATGACCAACAGTACGGCGACGGTGAAGACGACTGCTCACGCCCCTGCCAGAACCGTGGTGAAGACGCACACGACCCGGACGAAGCGCAGCGAAGCGTCCGAGGAACGGGCAGAGGCAGCCAAGAGGCACGTGTCGAGCTCAAAGCGCCGCAGTGAAGCATCCGAAGAAAAGTCCGAGACGAAGGGCCAGGAGGCTCGCGAAATGAGGGCGAGCGCGGCGCATCGGCGACATCATCTCGCGCGGAAGCACCATCATGCGGTGACAGCCCACAAGACCGTCGGAACCAAAACGACTGCCCCCGTCAAGGGCTAACGGCGGCGAGCCTCCCGCGCGTCTCCCGCGCGCGGCGGCCAGGTAAATGGAGGGGGGACCGGAAGTCTGGTTCCCCCTTCATCGCAGGTGCCGATCGGATGAGTTGATGTTGCGGTGCGGCACGAGCGCGCCTAGGAAATGCTGCGCAACATCAGGAGATGCTTCCATGGGCAAGGCGCAAGGCGGCAAGGTAACGATCAAGAAATATGCGAACCGCCGGCTGTATGACACCGAGCAGTCGACCTATATCACGCTCGACCGCCTGGGGCAGATGATCCGCGAGGGGCGCGATTTCGAAGTGCTCGACGCCAAATCGGGTGAAGATATCACCCACCAGGTGCTGACCCAGATCATCGTCGAGGAGGAATCGCGCGGCGGGACGATGCTGCCGGTCAATTTCCTGCGCGAACTGATCGGGCTGTACGGCGGCCAGATGCAAGGCGCGGTGCCGCAATATCTCGAGGCGGCGATGGACGCGTTCAAGCGCAATCAGCAGTCGCTGGCCGGTGCATTCGGGACGACCGTGCTGGCCGACCTGACCAAGCGCAACATGGCGATGTTCGAAGATGCCGCCTCGGCGTTCACCGGCAAGAAGGGCGCACCGGGGACGGGCGATGCGGGAGCCGCGGACGAATTGGCCAAGCTCAAGGCCGAACTCGCCGCGCTCCAGGCCAAGGTCGACAAGCTCGGCCAGTGACGCGCGCATTCCTGTTTGCCGCCTTGTTTGCCGCGCCGGCGTGCCTCACCGCTCCGGCATCCGCGCAACTGGCCGCGGTGGCCGCATTCGAATCGGCGCGGTCGGTGCCGTTGGCACCCGGCGGTTGGGCCTATGTCGCAAGTTCGGTGGCGAGCGAATCGACCTTCGCCGTCGCCCTGCGCATTCGCTGCGACCGCGCGGCACGTCAGGTCACTATCCAGCGCCTTGGAGTCGCGCCGGTCCCGGGCGTGGCGCTGCAACCGATGCTGATCGCGACCGATTCGATGGCGCGAGTCTTGCCCGGCGCAGCTGCGTCGCTGGGAGCGCGCGATCCGTTGCTCGACGCCATCGCTTTCAGCCGCGGGCGGTTTGTCGTCACTGGCGGAGGAGGGGGAATGCTGGTGTTGCCGGCGTGGCCGGAAGCGGCGCGAAGCATCGAGGATTGCCGAAACTGAATCACAATACAAGACTTGTTCTTCGCCGCGGGACACAACATGTTGTGGATGCCAACAACGCAGCGAAAGGAGGTGATCCGATGTCTCATGGTTCAGCAAAGAGGTCGGATCGGTTCGCTTGGGAGACGCTGGCCTAACCAACCAGCCTGGATCTCCCGGGCTCGAACGTCCGATCGCTGACCATGTCGAAGGGGGCTGTCCTATGGTGCGACAGTCCCCTTTTACTTGCCTTCTAACTTGGGAATTGGGAACCGTTGCGGGGCTGAACCGTCTGTTGGGCGACGGTTTTCCACAGGGAGGCATGAAATGGCTAAAACAACCACCAAAAGCAGCGGCGGCGCAAGCAGCGGGACCCGCAAGGCCGGCAAGGGCGGCAAGTCCACGCTAGACAAGATCGCCAAGGCGGCGATGAGCCGCGAGATGCTCGCTGCCGGCCTGACCGCGGCGGCGGCGGCAATTGCGGCTAGTCCCAAGGCCCGCCGCGCGATTCGCGACGCCGGACTTGACGCCGCCGACAGCGCCAGCACGGCCGCGACAAATATGGCGCAGAGTGCGTCGAAGCTCGGCTCGCTGATCGCCGAAGCGGTTGCCGAAGCGGCCCAGCGCCTCTTGTCCGGCAAATGGATGGACGACGGCGGATCGAGTCCGTCGGCCGCTCGCGGCACAGCCGCCAAAAGCTCGGCGGCCAAGCGCGCCCCGGCCAAGCGCTCGACCACCAAGCGATCGACTGTCAAGCGATCGACTGCCAAGCGCCCCGCGGCCAAGCGCGCTTCGACGGCCAAAACGGCCACCGCCAAGCCAGCCACCGCCAAAGCAAAAAAGCCGGCGGCCAAGCGCCGCTCGAGCAGCACGGCGCGCAAGCGCACGGCCAAGCCGCGCGCCACCCCCGCCAGCTAAGCGGATATTGAGGGCAATGAGCGAAGGCTCCGGGTGAAAGCCCGGGGCCTTCGTCTATGGAAATGGCAAAGGCGGCATGCCATGGCGGGCCTCATGATTCAGGCACAAGCGTTTTCAGTCATCATCCTTGCCGCGGGGCAGGGCACGCGGATGCGGTCCGACACCCACAAAGTGCTTCACCCGATCGCCGGCAAGCCGATGCTCCAGCATCTGCTCGACACGGTCGACCGGCTTGGCGCCGAGCGGCGAGTGGTGGTGGTCGGCAAGGGCCGCGAACAGATCACGGCCGCGGTCGAAGGCCATGGCGTGACGACCGCGCTCCAGGCCGAGCAGAAAGGCACCGCCCATGCCGTGCAGATGGCGGCCGAGGCGCTCGCCGGGTTCGAAGGCGCGGTGCTGATCCTGTATGGCGACACGCCGTTCGTGACCGAGGCGACACTGAAACGGATGCTCGAACGGTTGCACGGGGCGGACGATCCCGGGGGGGTTGTGCTGGCCTCGTCGCCCGACGACGGCAAGCGCTATGGCCGGGTTATCCTGGAAGCCGGGGTGGCGGGGGGCGATCGCATCGCTAAGATGGTCGAATATAAGGACGCGACCGAGGACGAGCGCGCGGTCCGCTTATGCAATTCGGGGATGATGGCGATCGACGGACGCGACTTGTTCGCGTGGCTCGCCGAAGTCGGCGACGACAATGCCGCGCATGAATATTATCTGCCCGACGTGGCGATGGTGGCGGCGCGCCACGGGCGGCACCCGGTGGTGATCGAGGGCGAGCCGTTCGAAACCGCCGGAGTCAACAGCCGCGCCGAGCTGGCGCATCTCGAACTCGACTGGCAGCGGCGGCGGCGCGAGGAAGCGCTCGACCAGGGCGCGACCCTGATCGACCCGGAAAGCGTGTGGTTTTCCGCCGACACCGAACTTGGCCGCGACTGCACGATCGAGCCGCATGTGGTGTTCGGCCGCGGCGTCAGCATCGCCGACGGCGCGACCATCCGCGCCTTCAGCCACATCGAGGGTGCAACCATCGCCTCGGGCTGCGAAGTCGGGCCGTTCGCGCGATTGAGGCCGGGTACGGTGCTGGAGGGCGGCGCCAAGGTCGGCAACTTCGTCGAAATCAAGCAGGCGCGGCTCGGCGAAGGTGCCAAGGCCAACCATCTGAGCTATATCGGCGATGCCGACGTGGGGGCGAAGGCCAACATCGGCGCTGGCACGATCACCTGTAACTACGACGGTTTCGCCAAACACCGCACGATGATCGGGTCAGGGGCATTCATCGGGTCCAACGCATCACTGGTTGCGCCGGTGGCGATCGGCGACGGCGCCATCGTCGGGGCGGGGTCGGTCATCACCAAGGCTGTCGCCGCCGACGCGCTGGCGGTGACCCGCGCTGAACAGCGCGGCATCGTCGGCTGGGCCAAGCGCTTCCGCGACAAGGCGCGGGCGAAAAAGGATTCGAAATAATGTGCGGAATTGTCGGGATCATCGGGCGGAGCGAGGTTGCGCAGCGACTATTCGACGGGCTTCGGCGGCTTGAATATCGGGGTTATGATTCTGCCGGGATCGTCACCGTGCAGAATGGTGAGTTTGACCGTCGGCGGGCGGAGGGGAAGCTCGACAATCTGAAGCGCGAACTCGATTCCGATCCGCTGCACGGCGTGGTTGGCATCGCGCATACGCGCTGGGCGACCCATGGCGCGCCGACGGTCGACAACGCCCACCCGCACATCGCCGGCAAGGTCGCGCTGGTCCACAACGGCATCATCGAGAATTTCAAACCGCTGCGAGACGAATTGATCGCGGACGGGCGGACGTTTCAGTCGCAAACCGACAGCGAGGTTGTCGCCCATCTGGTGGCGCGCGAAGTCGAGCGCGGCGCTACGCCGGAGGAAGCGGTCAGCACGGTGCTTCCGCGGCTCCACGGCGCGTTCGCCATCGCCTTCCTGTTCGCGGACCATCCCGATCTGATCATCGGCGCGCGGATGGGCGCGCCGTTGACGGTCGGCTATGGCGAGGGGGAAAACTACCTCGGCTCAGACGCGCTCGCGCTGGCCCCGCTGACTCAACGCATCGCTTACCTCGATGAGGGCGACTGGGCGGTGGTCAAGCGAGATTCGATCCGCATCTTCGACCGCGCCAACCGGCCGGTCGAGCGCCCCATCGTCACCTCCGGCGCCAGCGCGGAGACTATCGACAAGGGCAATCACGCGCACTTCATGCGCAAGGAAATCTTCGAGCAGCCGATCGTCGTCGCGCAGACGCTGCAAAGCTATGTCCGGCCGTTCGAGGGGAAAGTCGCGCTGCCCGACATTGATTTCAACCTGGGCTCGGTCAACCGCGTCACTATCGTCGCCTGCGGCACCAGTTACTACGCCGGGATGGTCGCCAAATATTGGTTCGAGCAGTTCGCCCGGGTGCCGGTCGACATCGATGTCGCGAGCGAGTTCCGCTACCGCGAGCCGGTGCTCGAGCCAGGCGCGCAACTGGCAACCTTGGTGAACCCGGGTGGCAACGGGCGCTGTGCCATCACGCTCGACCCGAAGCGCAGGCTGCCTGGGCAGGCGCCGTACCAGGGCGTGGTGGCACTGCACGGCGACCAGCGCGAACCGCTGCAACGGATTGCCCAGGTGCTGGAACACTACATGCTGCAGTCCGAACAACTCGACACGCGGCTGGTGCTGGCCGCCAACGGCGAAGTTGCAGCCGGCCTCTTGATCCAGCGCATGCCGATGCAGGGCGAAGGCAACCTGGCACAGCGCCGCAACGAAGACGACATCGGCTTGTCGGAAGCCTACAACCGCATCGGCCTGCTGGCCGCCACGCTGACGCAAGAAGAGCTGTTGACGCTGACGCCGGACCAGGTTCTGCACCGCCTGTTCTGGGAAGAAACGGTGCGGCGCTTCGATCCGTTGCTGCCGAAGTTTGCCTGCACCTGTTCACGCGAGCGCGTCATGAACATGCTGCGCACGCTGGGCCGTGAAGAAAGCGACAGCTTGATCAAGGAACGCGGCGAGGTCGAGGTCGGCTGCGAGTTCTGTGGCCTGAAGTACCACTTCGACGCGGTCGACGTGGGTGA
>JBDSMA010000073.1:0-12534 GCA_039916085.1 Sphingomicrobium sp. | reverse complement strand
CCAGCTCGGTGTACAAATCCATGCAGCCGCCGGCCGAGGTCGATCCGGCGATCACCAGGATGACCGAGCAATCCTTGTCGGCCAGCATCTGGTTGTAGAGATCGGTGGCGCGGGCGAGATCGCGGCTGGTGAAGCTCATCTTGCCCATCGCCTCGACGATCGGGCGCGCGTCAAAGCTGGTAATGTCGATATGCTCGACGGTCGACGCCAGCAATTCGGCTTTCCGCTTGTCGTTGATCTTGGGGTCGATCAGCGTTTCAGTGCTCATTTAATGCTCCAAAGTCCCCTCCCGCTAGCGGGAGGGGCTAGGGGAGGGCATGATATTCAGCGGAGGAGGACTTTCCCTCCCCTCAATCGCCTCCCGCTGGCGGGAGGGGAGGAAGTCTACAGCGTGACGACGTTGGAACGCCTTGCGGGCAAGGTCGCTCCATAGAGGCTGGCCATCGGCTCGTCGTCGACGATGACATGATCCTCGACCCCGAAGCCGTTGAACGCGGTACGCATCGCGCAGCCGTAGGCGCCGAGCATCCCGACCTCGATATAGTCGCCGGCCTTGACGTCGGCCGGAAGCTCGAACGGTCCCGCCATATGGTCGAGATCGTCGCACGTCGGCCCATAGAAGCTGAACGCCGCGTCGCGCACGCTCGATTGGGTGTCACGCACTAACTTGACCGGATAACGCCAGCCGATGTGCGCCGCGTCGAACAGCGCGCCATAGGCGCCGTCGTTGATGTACAACTCATGCCCGCGGCGCTTCTCGACCCGCACCAGCACGCTGGCATATTCGGCGCACAGCGCGCGGCCGGGCTCGCACCAAAGTTCGGCGGAGTAGGAAATCGGCAGCGCCTCGAAGGCGTTGTGGATGACTTCGAAATAGGTTTCGAGCGCTGGCGGCTCCATCCCCGGGTACCAGCTGGGAAAGCCGCCGCCGACATCGACGATATCAACCGTCACCGCGGCCTCGACGATCGCGTCGCGGACCAGGGTCATCGCCTCGCCATAGGCCGCCGGGCTCATCGCCTGACTGCCGACGTGGAAGCAGATGCCGAGCGCGTCGGACGCCTGGCGTGCCGCCTGGAGCAGCGGCTTCACCTCATGCGGCTCGGCGCCGAACTTGGCAGCGAGGCTGAGCCTGGCGTGGTCGGACGAGACGCGCAGGCGGACCAGCAGGTTCAAATCGGTCGCGGCGTTGCCATCGACGGCCGCGGTGGCGCGAACGATCTTGTCGAGCTCTTCCATCGTGTCGAGGCTGAAGGTCTTCACACCATGCGTGAAATAGGCCTCGGCGATCGCTTCCTCGGCCTTGACCGGGTGCATGAAACATAAAATCGCCTGGGGCAGCGTCTCCGCCACCAGCCTCACTTCACCCAGCGAGGCGACGTCATAATGGGTCACGCCCGCATCCCACAGGATCTGCAGCAGCGCAGGCGAGGGGTTGGCCTTGACAGCATAGAGCGACTTGCCCGGAAACTTCTCCGTGAAGAAGCGGGCGGCGCGCTGGGCAGCGTGCGGACGAAGGAGCGTTACCGGCTGAACCGGGCGGCTCTTGGCGATCACGGCAGCGGAACTGCCGTTCGGGGCTTTCGCTAGCCCCAGCGCGCGATGATGCTTGTGCAATTCAAGGGACCTCCAAAGGCGGTAGTTCTCGACAAGGCTGCCTTGCGGTTATTGGAAGTCCCCATGGGGCAGCGGAGCGCGATATATGGATTGCCGGCCCCCATGTAAAGATTTTTTGGACCCCGCAGGGAGTGCGCCTAAGTGATCCACCGGCTGTCAGGCTCGGTTCGGCGAATATCCAAGGAGGTCAAGGAGTTGAGCGACGCAGCCAGACTCGATCGCAGGGCCGTGCTGGAGGCCGGCGGTCGCATTGCCGAGGCGGTCGTCAAGACCCCGCTGGTCGAGACGCGGATCGCTGGCGCAAGACTGTGGCTCAAATGCGAGTGCCTGCAGACCGGCGGAGCGTTCAAGCTGCGTGGGGCGAGCAACCGGCTGCTTCGGCTGACGCCCGAGGAACGGGCGCGCGGGGTGGTCGCTTTCTCGTCGGGCAATCACGCGCTGGGGGTGGCAATCGCGGCGCGGCGGTTGGGCATCGCCGCGACCATCGTCATGCCGTCTGACGCGCCGAAGCTGAAGGTGGCCGGAACCCTGGCCGAAGGGGCTGAGATTGTCTTCTACGACCGACGCTCTGAAAACCGCGAGGCGATCGCCGCCGAGCTAGCCGAGGAACGGGGCGGGGTCGTGGTGCCGAGCTTCGACGATCCCGACGTCATTGCCGGGCAGGGGACTGTCGGCTTGGAGATATTCGACCAGCTCGGCCGCCAGCTGACGCGGATCGTCACGCCGTGCGGCGGCGGCGGGCTAGCCGCTGGGCTTGCGCTGGCCTGTCCGGAGGCGGCGATCATCCTCGTTGAGCCCGAAGGCTGGGACGACATGGGACGGTCACTGCGGGGCGGGGCGATCGTCCCGGTCGAGCCTAATGCCCCGCCGACCCTGTGCGATGCACTACAAACGCCGCGTGTGTCGCCGCTGACGTTCGACATCCTGCGCGGTGCGGCGGCGCACAGCGTCAGCGATGCCGAAGTCACGGCGGCGGTGCGCTGGGCGTGGGTGGAGCATCAACTGGTGGTCGAACCCGGCGGCGCGGCAGCGCTGGCGGCGGTGCTGTGCGGAAAAGTCGAGATCGACGATGCGACGGTGGTGATCGTATCGGGCGGGAACATCGACCCAGGGGCTCATGGGCAATTAATCGCCTAAGCGACGGTGCGGTATTCCCCGGGGGACATTTGCGAAGGCGAGCTGCGCTCGACCGCGCGGGTCAACTCCTCGAGCTCGGCGGCGAGCGTCTGCAACTCGGCGGCGAGTGCCTTGGGGTCGAGCTCGGCGAGATTGGCCGAAGCATCGAGCAGGGTGTCGAGCATCATCGAGATGCACGGCAGGATCGTCTCCTCGATGCGTTCGAACGCCTCTTCGAGGCGGCGTTGCTGCTGATCCATGCTGGTCATAGCCAACGTTATGCGACTAACCAGGTTAAGTTTTTCTGAAAGGAGCAAGTAGTTGCCGGCACTATTTTCAGCGGCCCTTGCGCTGGCGATGATCGCCGCCGCGATTCTGGCCCTATTCGGGGCGAAGCTGCTCGCCCGGCCACCCGAGCGCAAGCGCGGCCTGCTGATGATCGCCGCCGCCGCGGTGCTGGTCGGCAACGTGCTGATCTGGACGCTTTAGTTCACCTTATCGGGCAGTTCGGATCCAACCGCATGTCGAGATAATCGTCGACACTCTTCATCAGCAAATCGAGTTCATTGGCAAAGAAGTGATTGGCGTGGGGGATAGTGTCGTGGTCAATCGTGATGTGGCGCTGGGTGCGCAGTTTCTCGACCAGTTTCTGCACCGCGATCGGGGTCACCACCTCGTCGCCCTCGCCCTGGATGATGATGCCTGACGCGGGGCAGGGAGCAAGAAAGCTGAAATCGTACATATTGGCCGGCGGGGCAATCGAGATGAAGCCGCGGATTTCCGGGCGGCGCATCAATAGCTGCATGCCGATCCAAGCGCCGAAGCTGACTCCGGCGACCCACGTCACTTCGGCTTCGGGATGGATCTGCTGGACCCAATCGAGCGCCGAGGCCGCGTCGGACAATTCGCCGATGCCGTTGTCGAATACGCCCTGGCTCTTGCCGACCCCGCGAAAGTTGAAGCGCAGCACGGCAAATCCGCGCCGGACGAAATCCTTGTAGAGCAGTTGCACGATCTTGTTGTTCATCGTGCCGCCGGCCTGCGGATGGCTGTGGAGGATCAATGCGACCGGCGCGCGCGGGCGCGGACCCGGGTTGAAGCGGCCTTCGAGGCGGCCTTCGGGTCCGGGGAAAATGACTTCGGGCATGGGCTAGCGCTCGCTTGGGCTGACAAAAAGGGATGCGCGGGGCAGGTGCGCCGCGACGGCGGCTCCTATATAGGGCTGGCGCCGAACCTGGCAATCTTGAGGATCCCGGGCCGTTCATGACACGCATCTATTTCGATCACGCCGCCACCACCCCCATTCTGCCCGAAGCGCAGGCGGCGATGGCGCACGGCTATGCCGCCTGGGCCAATCCCAGCTCGCCCCACGGCGAGGGCCGGGCCGCCCGCGCCCTTCTCGAGGAGGCGCGCATGACGCTGTGCGACACGCTCGGCTGGCGCCATGACGTCATCTTCACTTCGGGTGCGTCCGAAGCGGTCGAGATCGCCGCCGCCCGCGCGCTGGTGCCAGGCCGAGTGCATGGCGCGACTGAGCATGCCATCGTTCCCCATGCGATGGGCCAGAGTTCGACGCCAATCCCGGTCGGCCGCGACGGCCTGATCGATGAGCTGGCGCTCGAGTCGCTGCTTGCCGCGGGGCCGGCGCTGGTCGGCATCCAGGCGGCCAATAACGAGACCGGCATCGTCCAGCCGCTCGACCGCATCGCCGCAAAGGTCCGCGCGGCGGGGTCGCTGTTGCTCGCCGATTGCGCCCAGAGCGCGTCGAAGTCGCCACTGCCCGACGCTGATTTCATCGCGTTGTCGGCGCACAAGCTGGGCGGGCCGCCGGGGATTGGCGCGCTGCTCGTCCGCGACCTCGCCACGTTGGCGCCAGTCGGCGGGCAGGAAAAAGGCTACCGCCGCGGGACCCAGGACATGCCCGCCGCGCTCGCTTTCGCCGCGGCGCTGTCGGCAACGCCCTATGACATGGCTCGTCTCGCCGCCCTGCGCGCCCGCCTCGACGACGGTGTCAGAGCCTGCGGCGGCGTGATCATTGGCGAGGGCGCACCGCGACTTGCCACCATCGGCGCGGTCGCGTTGCCCGGTGTCAGCAATGCCGCGCTGCTCGTTCAGTTCGACCTTGCCGGGATCGCGGTGTCGGCCGGCAGTGCCTGCTCGTCGGGCAAGATGAAGGCCAGTACCGTGATGGCGGCGATGGACGTCGCGCCCGATATTGCCGAAAGCTTCCTACGTATCAGCTTCGGCCCGGCGACCAGCGAGGCGGAGGTCGATGCCTTTCTCGCTGAATGGCGACACATCGCCGAGCGCGCGTTACGCGCCGCATGATCTACCTCGATTATCAGGCGACCACCCCGCTCGCTCCCGAGGTGGTTCGAGCAATGCGGCCGTGGATCGAGGCAAAATTCGCCAATTCCCATTCGCCCTCGCGCGCCGGACGCGAGGCGGCGGCGGCAATCGAAGTGGCGCGGATGCGAGTGACCGCGGCGATTGGCCTCGAAGGCGGTAAACTTGCCTTCACGTCGGGCGCGACCGAGGCGCTCAACTGGGCGATCAAGGGCACGTTGGAGCGCTCCGCGCGGCGAAAATTAGTGACCATCACCACCGAACATGCCGCGGTGCTCGACAGCGCCGAATGGCTGGAAGGGCAGGGAATCGAGGTGGTACGCCTGCCGGTCGATCGCGATGGCCTGGTTGACCTTGCAATGGCCGAGGCGGCGATCGACAATGACACCGCGCTGGTCGGGGCGATGCTGGTCAATAACGAGATTGGCGTGATCCAGCCTGTCGCCGAGTTAACCAGACTGGCCCACGCCGCGGGGGCGCTGTTGCTGTGCGATGCGGTGCAGGGCCTGGGTCGCGTCGCCATTCCCAAGGACTGCGACCTGGTCGCCGTGTCTGCCCACAAGCTCCACGGACCCAAAGGCGTCGGTGCCTTGTGGTTTCGCGACGGAGCCGAGCCCGCGCCCTTGCTCCACGGCGGCGGGCAGGAGCAGGGCTTGCGCTCGGGTACGCTGTCACCGGCTTTGTGCGTCGGCTTCGGCGAGGCTGCGCGGATCGGCGCGGATCGCGCCCATGCTGACCGCGCCCATGTCCGTTCGCTGTCCGGGATCGCGCTTGCGGCGCTGGGCGATGGCTGGACGCTCAACGGCAGTACGACCGATCGCTATCGCGGCAATTTGAACCTGCGCCACGACGGGCTCGATGCCGCGCGTTTGCTCTCCGACTGCCGCGACATCGCTTTCTCGCTCGGGTCAGCCTGCGCTTCGGACTCAGGGCGGCCGAGCCATGTCCTGCGCGCTCTGGGCTTGAGCGACCGCGAGGCGCGTTCGTCAATCCGCCTCGGCTTTGGCCGCTACACGACCACCGGCGAGATCCGCCAGGCTTGCGAGCTGCTGACTGCCGCCGCCCTCGCCCAAACGGTACTGCCGGCATGACCCTGGTGCGCTTCCTCAAGGCGGACGGCAGCCTGGACCGCGAAGTCGTCGCCGCGCCGGGCACCGTGCTGCTCGACCTTGCCCAAGCCAACGCCCAGCCGCTCGAGGGCGCCTGCGAAGGGGCGATGGCCTGCTCGACCTGCCACGTCATCGTCGCCACCGAGGATTTCGACCGGTTGCCGCCTGCCAGCGAGGAAGAGGATGACCTGCTCGATCTCGCCGCCCATGTCACCCGCACCTCGCGCCTGGCGTGCCAGCTGGTGCTGGGCGCAGAGCTGGACACTTTAACCGTGCGGATGCCGGGCGCGGCGCACAATCTCGATCGATAGCCGGCGGGAACCGGCCGCAACCACTCGCCCGTTCAATCATTTCGCTAATGGGCCGACATTGCGCCCGAGGAGAGCATGACATGAAAGCGAGCTTGATCTTTGTCGTTGCCGCCGCTGCACTGGCCGCATCGCCGGCCGCGGCCCAGGTGGCGAACTCCACGCACACCGCCGTCAAGACGACCACCACGGTTCACCGCAATGTGACGGTGACCAAGCCCGCCGAGCATCGCGCAGTCGTTACCCGTCGCCACCGCACCTGCCATCGGGTTTGGCGTAACCATCATCGGGTCAAGGTATGCCGGGTGGTCAAGGTGACCAAACGCGTCTGACCTTCGTCGGCGGCCCGGTCTCGCAGCCGCTTGATCGGGCCGCCAAACTTCCCCATCTGCGCCCCCGGAAGTCGGCGGGCGGGGCTGTCGCCAACCTGGTCAGATCCGGAAGGAAGCAGCCACAACGATTCCGTCCCGGGTCGTCGGCTTCCACCTTTCCCGCTTCGACAAGCTTCGCCCTCGTCGCTAGACAGGTCGTGATGATCGATTCCCCCGAACCCGACGACGAGCCCGGCCTCGGTCTCGACCTTCCGACAGTGGCGCCGAAACCCGCTACGACTTCGCCCTATCGGGTGCTCGCCCGCAAATACCGCCCGCAGACCTTCGCCGAGCTGATCGGGCAGGATGCGATGGTGACGACGCTGGGCAACGCCATCGCCGGCGGCCGCATCGCCCACGCTTTCCTTCTCACCGGCGTGCGCGGGGTCGGCAAGACCTCGACCGCGCGGCTGGTGGCCAAAGCGCTCAACTGCATCGGTCCCGACGGCACGGGCGGGCCGACGATCGACCCATGCGGGGTGTGCGAGCCATGCGTCGCCATCGCCGAAGGCCGCTACATCGACGTGATCGAGATGGACGCCGCGTCGCATACCGGGGTGGACGACGTCCGCGAGATTATCGACGCGGTCCGCTACGCCTCGGCTTCGGCGCGCTACAAAATCTATATCATCGATGAAGTCCACATGCTTTCCAAGCCTGCGTTCAACGCGTTACTCAAGACTCTTGAGGAACCACCTGAGCATGTGAAGTTCTTGTTCGCGACCACCGAAGTGGCCAAGGTGCCGGTCACCGTATTGTCCCGCTGTCAGCGGTTCGACCTCCGCCGAATTCCGGCCGCGCTGCTCGTGAAGCATTTCGCCCGGGTTGCCGAAGCAGAAGGGGTCGCGGTGGAGGAGGAAGCCTTGCAGGTTATCGCCCGCGCCGCGGAAGGTTCGGCCCGTGACGGGCTGTCGCTACTCGACCAGGCCATCGCTCATGGTGAGGGCCGGGTCGAGGCGACGGCGGTGCGCGACATGCTCGGGCTCGCCGACCGCGGCCGGATCGGCCGGTTGCTCGAAGCGGTGCTTGGCGGGGATACGATCCAGACTCTGGATCAGCTCGACGAGGCGCATTCGCTCGGCGTCGATCCGGCGTCGTTGCTGCGGGGGTTGATGGAATCGCTCCACGCCGTAACCCGAGCCAAGGCCGGCGCGGCCGCGGATCTGCTGCAATCAGCCGAGCAACGCGAGACCGCCGCCAGCCTCGCTGCGCGCCTGTCGTGGGGCCAGCTGCACCGCCTGTGGCAATTGATCCTGAAAGGCCTGGCCGACGTCACGATCGCGCCTGACCCGCATGAGGCGGCGACGATGGCTCTTCTGCGGCTGATCCACGCCGCCGACCTGCCCGACCCGGGCGCGATCCTCCAGCGACTGGCGAGCGGAGAGGGGCCCGCTGCAGGAGTGGCCATCGCTCCCAAGGACAGCGCCGCGCCCGTCGCCAGCCTCAACAGCTTTGCCGCGCTGATCGAGGCGGTCGAGCACGGCGGGCGGCAATTGCTCGCGGTCCAGCTGAGGAGCCACGTCGGGCTGGTCCGCTTCACCCCGGGCGAATTGATCCTGAAGCCGGTGAAACCACTTGGCCCCGATTTCGTCCGCGACCTGACCGCCGCCGCCAAGGCCGCGACCGGGACGGCGTGGTCGATCCGCCTGACCGACGAGGCGGGCGAACCGTCGCTCCACCAGCAGGAGGAGATCGCCGAGCAGCAGGTGCGCGCCGCAGTGCTCGACGAACCGGTGGTGCGCGACCTGCTCGCCGCTTTCCCCGACGCCATTCTCGAAGACGTTACCCCGGAAGGAAGCGCCAGCCATGCCCAGCCTCGATGAAATCATGCAGATGGCGCAGACCGCCCAGGCCGAGCTGCAGAAGGCCCAGGACAATCTCGAGACGGTCGAGGTGGAAGGAGCCGCCGGCGGCGGGCTGGTCACGATTCGCGCCACCGCCAAAGGCCGCATCCTGGCCGTCACGATCGACGACAGCCTGATCGTGCCCGCCGACAAGGCGATGCTCGAGGACCTCGTCGCCGCGGCGATCAACGACGCCCGCGCCAAAGCCGACGTCGCCGCCAACAGCGAGATGCAGAAGATGTCGTCCGGCTTAGCGTTGCCGCCGGGACTCAAGCTTCCCTTCTAGGCCGCTTGCCGACACCCCCTTGTGCCGGGCGCCATTCGCGGCGACACTGCCGTCTTGCTTCGGGGGAGGCGCAGCGTGAAGCAATTGGGAGCGATGCAGGATTGGCCGCTCAGGCTGATGCGGCTGGTCGACCATGCTGAGCGCGAGCATGGCGACAGCGAAATCGTTACCGCTTGGGCGGATGGATCAATCAGCCGCACTAACTGGCGGAGCCTCGCTCGGGACGCACGGCGCATGGCTCAGGCACTCGAGACACTGGGCATCGCACCGGGCGACCGCGTCGCCACCCTCGCCATGAACCATGCGGCGCATCTCACCGCCTGGTACGGCGCGATCGGCATGGGCGGGGTGCTTCACACCATCAACCCGCGCCTGTTCGACGATCAGCTGGCCTATATCGCGACCCACGCCGGGGACCGCGTCCTGCTCTATGACCATGCTTTCGCCGGGGTGGTCGAGCGGCTCAAACCGCGCTGGCCGACGATCGAGCATTTTGTCTGCTTCGACCCGCCCGCCGGATGGGACAGCCCCGATTTGTCTTTCGCGGCGTGGCTTGCGCCACAAGATGGTGACTATGTCTGGGTCGAGGGCGACGAGCGGGACCCGTGCGGCCTGTGCTACACCAGCGGCACGACCGGCAACCCCAAGGGGGTCCTCTACGAGCATCGCTCGACGATGCTTCATGCGATGGCGGAAATCGCGCCCGACGTGTTCAACCTGTCGGCCCAGTCGGTGGCGCTACCGATCGTGCCGATGTTCCATGCCAACGCCTGGGGCCTGCCGTGGGCGGCGCCGATGACCGGGGCCAAGCTGATCCTCTCGGCCGATTACCGCCCCGACCGGCTGTGCCAGCTGTTCCGCGACGAGAAGGTCACCCATTCGGCCGGGGTGCCGACCGTGTGGCTCGGCATGATCGCGCATATCGAGGCGACCGGCGAGGAGCTTGGAGCGCTGAAAATGGTGACCATCGGTGGCTCGGCCGCGCCGCGGGCGATGATCGAATGGTTCCGCAAGAAGAGCATCCAGGTCGGCCACGCCTGGGGCATGACCGAGACCTCGCCGATCGGGACGCTCGGTGCGCCTCCCGCGGGATGGGACGCGCTTAGCGACGAGCAGCAAGTCGCCTACATATTGCGTCAGGGCCGAGTGCCGTTTGGGGTCGAACTGCGCGTTGTCGGCGACGACGGAGAAGTTCTGCCGCGCGACGGCAAGAGTTCGGGCGGCCTGCAGATTCGTGGACCGTGGGTCATCCGCCGCTATTTCGAAGAGGAGCGGGACGCAGTCGACGCCGACAATTGGTTCGACACTGGTGACGTTGCCTGCCTTCATCCCGACGGAACAATGCAGATCACCGACCGCGCCAAGGACGTCATCAAATCGGGCGGCGAGTGGATCAGCTCGATCGAGCTGGAAAATGCCGCGGTCGGCTGCCCCGGCGTGGCCGAGGCGGCGGCCATCGGCATCGCTCATCCGAAATGGGACGAGCGTCCGCTGCTGCTGATTGTCCGCGCACCAGGGTCCGACGTCAGCGAAGCCAGCGTCCGCAATCATCTGTCGGGACAGGTCGCCAAATGGTGGCAACCCGACGCGATCGAATTCGTCGACCAACTGCCTCACACCGCGACCGGCAAATTATCCAAGCGCACGCTGCGCGACCAGTGGCGCGACTATCGGTTCAAGGATGCCGAGGCGATGGTCGGGCGCGACTAGGCACCAATTGCGCTTGTCCGCGCGATTCCCTATCTGACCCCCAAATCCCACTCCGTCGAAGGACCCGCGCCCCCATGGCCGCCCAGTACAGCTACGTGATGAAGGGTCTCACCAAGACCTTCCCCGGCGCGCCCAAGCCGGTGTTGAACGGCATCCACCTGCAATTCTACCCCGACGCCAAGATCGGCATCGTCGGCCCAAATGGGTCGGGCAAATCGACGCTGATGAAGATCATGGCCGGGCGCGATACCGAATTCGTCGGGGAAGCGTGGGCGGCCGACGGGGTTACCGTCGGCTACCTCGAGCAAGAGCCGCAGCTCGATCCGTCCAAGACGGTGATGGAGAATGTCCGCGAAGGTGTGAAGCCGGTCGCCGACATGATGGACCGCTTCAACGCCATCTCGATGCTGATGGGCGATCCACCGGCCGACGCCGATTTCGACGCGCTGATGGCGGAAATGGGCGAGCTGCAGGAGAAGATCGACGCGGTCGACGGCTGGACATTGGACAACCAGCTCGAGATCGCGATGGACGCATTGCGCTGCCCGCCGGGTGAAGCCGAGGTGACCAACCTGTCAGGTGGCGAGAAGCGCCGCGTCGCGCTGACCAAATTGCTCCTCCAGAAGCCCGGCATCCTGCTGCTCGACGAGCCGACCAACCATCTCGACGCCGAAAGCGTCCAGTGGCTCGAAAAGCATCTCGTCGATTATCCGGGCAACGTCATCCTCGTCACCCACGACCGCTATTTCCTCGACAATGTCGTCAACTGGATCCTCGAACTCGATCGCGGAAAATACTTCGTCTACGAGGGCAATTATTCGACCTACCTCGAAAAGAAGGCCAAGCGGCTCGACCAGGAAGGCCGCGAGGACGAGGGCCGCCAGAAGGCGATCACCCAGGAACTCGAATGGATCCGGCAGAGCCCCAAGGCGCGCCAGACCAAGTCAAAGGCGCGCATCAAGGCATTCGATGCTCTGGTCGAAGCGGCCGAGAAGCGCACGCTGGGCAAGGCCCAGATCGTCATCCAGACCCCGACCCGGCTTGGCGGCAACGTCATCGAGGCCAAGGGCCTGACCAAGGCCTACGGCGACAAATTGCTGTTCGAGGATTTGAGCTTCAACTTGCCGCCGGGCGGGATCGTCGGGGTGATCGGCCCCAACGGCGCCGGCAAGACCACCTTGTTCAAACTGATCATCGGCACTGAGACCGCCGACGGTGGCGGCATCGCGATCGGCGACACGGTTCGCCTCGGCTTCGTCGACCAGAGCCGCGACGCGCTCGATCCCAAGCACAATGTGTGGGAGGAAATCTCTGGCGGGCATGAGCTGATGACTGTCGGCAAGCAGGAAATGCAGACCCGCGCTTATGTCGGGGCATTCAACTTCAAGGGCGTCGATCAGCAGAAGAAGGTCGGCCAGCTGTCGGGCGGCGAACGCAACCGCGTCCATCTGGCGAAAATGCTCAAGGAGGGCGGTAACGTGCTACTGCTCGACGAGCCGACCAACGACCTCGACGTCGAGACCCTGCGCGCGCTCGAGGAAGCGCTCGAGAATTTCGCCGGCTGCGCGGTGATCATCAGCCACGACCGCTTCTTCCTCGACCGCCTCGCGACCCACATCCTGGCGTTCGAAGGCGACAGCCATGTCGAATGGTTCGAGGGCAATTTCGAGGCGTATGAGGAAGATAAGCGGAGGCGGATGGGCCCGGAAGCGGATCGCCCACATCGGATGACGTACAAGAAATTGACGCGGTAGCTGCTGAGTGCCTGCCAAAAGGCAGGGGGCTGGACTGCTGCCTTCGCAGGAGCACCGGCCTCCGCTATTCCAC
>JBDSMA010000072.1:0-1520 GCA_039916085.1 Sphingomicrobium sp. | reverse complement strand
CGCTTGTTGGAAATGCCCTCTGTCAGGCCGTAAACCGGCTCGCGCAGCGCCAACTCACTGACCGCGGCGGCGTCGAGCACCTCGGGGTGGACGATCTGCCACTCGTCGCCCCACGCGTCGAGTTTGCCGACGACGACGCGTTTCTCGCCGAGCGGCAGCTGCTTCTTCGCCCAGCCGGGATTGTTGAAGAAGGTCAAGGTGATGGTGTTGCCCTCGCTGTCCGAAGCAAAGATACGCAACGGCGCCCGGCCCGTCCCGGCGCGGACATCGAATGGCGCGACGGCGAGTATCACGATGCGGCCGAGCAGCGCGCCGCTGGCGGCGAGGGCGTGGACCCGCTCGATCGTCCCGGTCGGGAGATGATAGGCAAGGTCGATCGCGCGCTTGATTCCGAGTTTGGCAAGCGCCTTGGCGTTGGCCGGACCGATGCCCTTCAGCGCTTCGACCTCGGCAAATAGGGGGTTGAGGATTTCGGGCCGCATCGCGGAGCACCCTAGCGTCGCTCCACGCGACTGCCTACATGGGCGCTTCACCACCCGCGGCGTTTTCGCCTAGCGGGCTTTTCGCGTGGAGGCCGAAGCAATGGACGATATGTTGCGGGCGCTTAAATATCGCGCATGGCACCGCGGGACGAAGGAGGCCGACATGATGATCGGCGGGTTCTTCGACACGCATTATGCCGGATGGGGTAGGCACGATCGTGCCTTGTTCGCTGCGCTGCTGACCGAAACCGACGTCGACATCATGGCCTGGGCGATTGGAATCCAACCGACACCCGAGCGCTACCAGGGACTGATGTTCGACGCGCTCCGCAAACTCGATTTCATCAAAGTCGCCAAGTGAACGCGCCGCTCGACCGGATTCTCAAGGCCGAGAGACCGCTGACGCTGGCCGGGGTTCCGACCGGATTCCTGCCATGGCTGGCGGGCGACCTTGCCCGTGCCGCTTATGGCCCCGACAAGAACGCGCGGGCGGTGATTATCGCCGCCGACGAAGCGGCGATGCGGGCGCTGGCCGACACCGTCCCGCTGTTCGCGCCTGACGTGGAGGTGGTCAGCCTGCCGGCGTGGGACTGCTTGCCGTACGATCGCGCTTCACCGGCACTTCGGGTGATGGCCGAGCGGCTGGCGGGACTGCAGGCGTTGCAGGTGCCGCGCAAGGGCCCGCAACTGCTTCTTACCACCGCCAACGCCGCGACCCAGCGACTGCTGACCCCGTTCCGCATTCGCCAGCTGACCCGCCGTCTGGCCGAAGGCGAGCGGATCGAGCGCGACCGGCTGGTCGAATTGCTTTCCGCCAATGGCTACCAACGCACCGACGCAGTCCATGATGCTGGCGAATTCGCAGTACGCGGTTCGATCGTCGACCTCTATCCTGCCGGCGAAGCGACCGCGCTTCGGCTCGACTTCTTCGGCGACGAGATCGAGACGATGCGGCGCTTCGACCCCGCGGACCAGCGATCGACCGGCACAGCAGAGGCGTTCACGTTGATGCCGGCGAGCGAGGCCCTGCTCGACGAG
>JBDSMA010000071.1:0-2164 GCA_039916085.1 Sphingomicrobium sp. | reverse complement strand
CTGCCGCGGGCCGCACCGCGACCGTCGCCGAGGACGGCATGCGGCTGCTCGCCGATGCCATCTTCATCGCGCCCGGCGACGCCCATCTGACCATCGACCGCTACGGCGACAAGCTCGTCATCCGCCTCGCCACGCAGCGTGCCGGTTCGGGCTGCCTGCCGTCGGTCGATCCGATGTTCGCCTCGATTGGCGCACTGTTCGGACCCGGCGCGCTCGGCGTGGTACTGACCGGCATGGGCCGTGACGGCACGGAGGGTGCGGCAAAGCTGGTCGCTTGCGGCGGCGCGGTCATCGCGCAGGATGAAACCAGCTCGGCGGTGTGGGGCATGCCGCGCGCGGTGGCGGAGGCCGGGCTTGCCTGCGCCGTCCTGCCGCCAGCCAAGATTGCCCAATGTATTGCGTCCCGCGCCGAGGAGGCTTCGTGCAAGTAAGCGACAGTTCGAGCCGGATCCTCGCCGGCCTCCTCGAAGCGCGGACCGGACAGCAGCTGACGATGAGCCGGCGCTGGCGGATCGAGACCGCGCTGTCGTCGCTGCTGCGCGAACGCTCGATCGCTACCCTCGACGAGCTGATCACCATCCTTGTCATGGGCAAGGAACCGAGCCTGTCGCAGCGAGTGGTCGAGGCTTTGCTCAACAACGAAACCTATTTCTTCCGCGACCGCTCGCCATTCGATCAGCTAGGCCAGAGCGTCCTGCCGCGCCTTGCCGAAAAGCGCGGCGCGTCGAAGCGGCTGCGGATCTGGTCGGCGGGTTGCTCGACCGGCCAGGAAGCTTACTCGCTCGCCATGCTGTTCGCCGAGGATCCCGGGCGGTGGACCGGCTGGACGATCGACATCCTCGGCACCGACGTCAGCGATGGCGTGATCGACCGCGCGCGGCTTGCTACTTACACGCAGTTCGAGGTCCAGCGCGGGCTAGGCATCAACCAGATGATCCGCTGGTTCGAGGAAACCGACTCGGGCTGGCGCGCCGCAGAGGCGTTGCGCAAGTCGGTCCGCTTCCAGATCCATAATTTGCTCGATGCGCCGCCGCACCCCGGCGAGGGCCAGTTCGACATCGTGCTGTGCCGCAATGTCTTGCTCTACCTCAACGCCGACAAGAAACGGCTGGCGTTCGATCGGCTGGCCTCGGCATTGGCCCCGGACGGGATGCTGATGCTGGGCGCGGGTGAAACCGTCATCGGTCAAACCGACCGGCTGATCGCCGACCGCGAGTGGCGCGGTCTCTACCGCATCGAAAAGCGCGGGCCCCCGGCCGAGACCGAGCGGCGCGCCGCCGCCGGCTAGGGCTTGACCGCCGACCCGGCGCGGTTAGCGATGCGCCGCATGACCGCGCTTGATTGCCCATCGCCCAATTTCGACGAGCGAACCCTGCCGGTATCGATGATCGTCCTTCATTACACCGGCATGCCCGACGCCGAAGGCGCGATCGCCCGGCTAACCAGCCCCGAAGCCAAGGTCTCCGCCCATTATTGCGTCAAGGAGGACGGCACGGTGCTCCACCTGGTCGACGAGGAGCGCCGCGCATGGCACGCCGGCAAGAGCTATTGGCGCGGCGTGACCGACGTCAATTCGGCCAGCGTCGGGATCGAGATCGTCAATCCCGGTCATGAATTCGGTTATCGCCCGTTTCCCGACGAACAGGTCGCCGCGCTGATCCCGCTGATCGCCGACATCAAGGCCCGCCACGGCATCAGTCGCGGCAACGTCGTCGGCCATTCGGACATCGCCCCGGCGCGCAAGGAAGACCCCGGCGAGCTGTTCCCGTGGTGGGAATTGGCCAAGCGCCGCCTCGCTTTGCCGAGCCCGAGCCGCGACCTCATGGACCCCTACTGGACCGACGCCGGCTTCCTCCTCGCGCTCGAGCGGTTCGGCTACGACGTCACCGACGGCCAGAAGGCGGTCATCGCCTTCCAGCGCCGCTTCCGCCCCGACCTGATTGACGGCATCGTCGACGGCGAATGCCGCGCCAAGCTACTCGCGTTGCTGCTGCCCCGGCCGCAGTAGTTGCTCCCAAGGCAGCAATAGACCATATTCCACCCCGTCAGGGGACCGGGCGGCCGCGGCGGGAGCTTTTCCCGGCGAGGAAAGTCCGGGCTCCACGGAACGACGGTGCCGGGTAACGCCCGGCGGAGTTTTCTTCGGAAGGCTTCAGGGACAGTG
>JBDSMA010000070.1:0-1592 GCA_039916085.1 Sphingomicrobium sp. | reverse complement strand
CGAGCAGTTCACTCCCCTCCTCGGCCTGCTTGCGGCCGGTCACGTCGATAAAAATGCCGAACATGACCCGGTTGACGATCTCTGCATCGGCCCCCTGCCCGCGCGCCGAAATCCAGCGAACCTCTTCGCCAAGACAGATGCGAAAGTCGATTTCATACGAACCCGCCACCGAACGAGTGGCCGAAAAGGCCGCTCGAACGCGGTTTTGATCGGCGGGATGAATATGGGTTGAAAGCTCTTCGAAGCTGACCTTGTCTGACCACGGCAAGCCCCACAGCTCAAATGCGCGCTCGTCCATCGCGAACCGGTCATCATCGACGTGCCACGACCACAGCGTCACGCGCGCGGCCTCAACCGCCAGGCGAAGATGCTCCTCCCGCCAGACGGGCGCTGTTGGCTTATCGGCGATCAATCGCTTCCCTTACTCCGTTGACGACGAAACACTGTGCGCCCTCTCAAAAACACGCAAGGCCAGTGTAAAAATCAATTCGCGCAGGTGCCGCGTGGCATCAGAAATTGCCGCACCCCCGCGAATCCTCGCCCTGCCTCGCCTTCGCCGCGTTTCCCTGCTAGGCGCCCGCCATGCTGACCATCTCCGGAATCACGGTGCGCCTTGGCGGGCGGACGATCCTCGACCGCGCGACCGCCGCGATTCCACCCGGCGCGCGCGTCGGGCTGATCGGCCGCAACGGCGCCGGCAAATCGACCTTGATGAAGGTCATCATCGGCCAATTGGAACCCGACGAGGGCACGATCGAGATGCCGCGCCGCACCCGCCTGGGTTATATCGCGCAGGACGCGCCCTCGGGCAGCGCGACCCCGTTCGACACCGTCCTCGCCGCCGACACCGAACGCGCCGCTCTGCTCCACGAAGCCGAGACCTGCGACGATCACGACCGGCTCGGCCATGTCTATGACCGGCTGCTGGCGATTGACGCCTACAGCGCCGACTCCCGCGCCGCGCGGATCCTGCTTGGTCTCGGCTTCGACGAAGAGATGCAGGGCCAGCCGCTCGACAGTTTTTCCGGCGGGTGGAAAATGCGCGTCGCGCTTGCCGCCTTGCTGTTCTCGAAGCCCGACGTGCTGCTGCTCGACGAGCCGTCGAACCACCTCGACCTCGAAGCGACCCTGTGGCTGGAGAATTTCCTCAAATCCTATGCCGGGACGTTGATCGTCATCAGCCACGAGCGCGACCTGCTCAACAATGTCGTCGACACCATCCTTCACCTCGCGGGCGGCAAGATCGCGCTCTACGCCGGCGCCTATGACGATTTCGAGCGGCAACGCGCCGAACGCGCCGCGCAGATCGCCTCGGCCCGCGCCGCGCAGGACGCCCAGCGCGCCCGGCTCCAGGATTATGTCGCCCGCAACTCGGCCCGCGCCTCGACCGCCAAGCAGGCGCAAAGCCGGGCCAAGATGCTCGCCAAGATGCAGCCGATCGCCGCCCTGGTCGACGATCCCAGCCTGAGCTTCGATTTTCCGAGCCCGGCCGAACTGAAGCCCCCGCTGATCACCCTCGACATGGCCAGCGTCGGCTATGCCGCCGATACGCCGGTGCTGCGAAAGCTCAATCTGCGGATCGACCCCGACGA
>JBDSMA010000069.1:0-2666 GCA_039916085.1 Sphingomicrobium sp. | reverse complement strand
GCGAACAGGCGGAACCACGGATTGGGGCGGATCACCCGGTTCTGATCCAGCAGGGTCAGTTTGCCGTCAGCCTCCAGCACGCGCTGGATGACGAACATCACGTCGGGCCGGCCGGCGTCATATTCGTCGAACACCAACGCCACCGGGTGCTGAAGCGCCCACGGCAACAGGCCTTCGCGAAATTCGGTCACCTGCTGTCCGTCCTGGAGCACAATCGCATCGCGCCCGATCAAATCGATGCGGCTGATGTGAGCATCGAGGTTGATGCGGATGCACGGCCAGTTCAACCGCGCCGCGACCTGCTCGATATGGGTCGACTTGCCGGTGCCGTGATAACCCTGGATCATCACCCGCCGGTTGCGCCCGAAACCGGCGCAAATCGCCAGCGTTGTATCAGGATCGAACACATAAGCGGGGTCGATGTCGGGCACCCGCTCGTCGGCCTCGCTGAACGCCGGCACTTCCATGTCGCTATCGATGCCGAACGCGTCGCGCAGTTTCACCGCTTTGTCGGGCGTGGCAAGGATAGTGTCGTTGCGACTGTCGAGCGTGATGTTGGGGATGTCGGTCATGGGACAGGCCTTAGGCGCTTGGGCGCGGCGCCTCAACCCGACGCTGCGACCTTGGGCGGCAGGACGAACAAGGTCAGGAAACGCTCGGCCATGGCGCGGTCGCCCTCGATGGCGATCAGATCGGCCGGAGCACCGCCATAGACCACTGCGGCAAGTGCGGTCGGGGCGGCGGCAATGACCGCGTCGGCGCGGTCGATCGGGCCGCGCGTAATCCGGATTTCGCCCTTCCTGACCCGGGCCAGATAGGTTTCGGCCCCGAACCGGAACCCGATGCGGCCGTCGAACCCCTTGGCGCGCTTGGCGGAGATCATCGTCCGGAACGAGAGCAGGATCGACACCGCGCTCAATGGCAGCGTCGGGTCGTGGCGCGGGCTGCGCGCCGCCCACCGCCCGAGCGCCTGGACGACCGGCTCGGCCTCAAGTCCCCACTCGGTCGCCTCATAGACCTGGACGCTGGCTGGCGGCGGCAAGCGCCGGCGCGCCACCAGCCCGCGCTGCTCGAGCTCGGTCAGCCGCTGGGCAAGGACGTTGGCGCTCAGACCGGGCAAATCGGCGCGCAGTTCCGAAAAGCGCCGCGGCCCGAGCATCAGTTCACGCAGCACCAGTAGCGCCCAGCGCTCGCCGATCAGCTCCAGCCCATGCGCGGTGCCGCACGCATCGTCGTAGGAGCGGCTTCGTTCCGTCTTCGTTATCTTTTCTAACGTCACGGTTGCTTAATATGACTAAACTGGTCTAGGTTCAAGGCGAATCGAGTCGTTGCAGACAACCCAAGGAGACGCCGCATGACCTATGTCGATGGATTCATTCTGCCGCTGCGCGACGACAAGCTCGGCGAATATAAGCCGTTGGCCGAAACCTTCGCGCGCAAGGCCAAGGAGCAAGGCGCGCTCGGCTCGTTCGAAGCGATCGGCGATGGGCTTGAGCATGGCCACACCACCGATTTCTACCGCGCGGTCCAGGCCGAGGACGGCGAGAACATCGTCTTTTCGTTCGTGTTGTGGCCCGACAAGGCGACCCGCGATGCCGGCTGGGAAAAGATCATGGCCGATCCCGAGATGCAGCCCGGTGTCTCGCCAATGCCGTTCGACGGCAAGCGCATGTTCTGGGGCGGGTTCAAGCCGTTCGTCGAGGCGGTCGAATTCGCGGCTCAGGAAAAAGCCGATGCCTAATCCCCACGGCAGTTTCATCTGGTACGAACTGATGACCCCCGACGCGGCCGGGTCCAAGGCCTTCTACGACTCGGTGGTCGGCTGGCAAATCGCGTCCGATCCGGTTGCGCCGGGGCTCGAGTACCGCATGATCGTGCGCAGCGACGGCGGCAACGCCGGCGGCATGATGACTCTCGATCCGGCGATGACCGCGCACGGCGCCAGGCCCGCTTGGTTCGGCTATGTCGGGGTCGACGATGTCGACGCGACTGTCGCCCAGGCAACTTCGGCGGGGGCTTCGGTATTGATGCCGCCATGGGATCAGCCGGGCGTCGGCCGGCTGGCCATGATCGCCGACCCGCAAGGCAATCCGCTCTACCTGATGACCCCGCTCCCGCCCGAGGGCGACCCCGACGCATCAAGCGATGTATTCTCGCCCGATGCCATGCAGCGCGTCGCCTGGAACGAGCTCAGCACCACCGATCCCGCCGCCGCCCGGCGCTTCTACGGCGACCTGTTTGGCTGGACGAGCGACGAGTTCATGCCGATGGGCGAGCATGGCGAGTATCGCTTCATCGTCCACGGCGGGACAACCATCGGGGCGATTTTCGGGGTCATGCCGGGCGGCAGCCCCAAGTGGCGCTACTATGTCCGCGTGCCGTCGATCGCCACAGCGGTCGAAGCGGTGAAGGCCGGCGGCGGCGCCGTGACGGCCGGCCCGCACGAGGTCCCCGGCGGCGACCAAATCGTTATCGGCAACGACCCGCAGGGCGCCGAATTCGCCCTCGTCGGTAAGGCGTAAGGAGAAAGACACTATGCCCGCGACCAAGATGACCACCGTGCTGTGGTTCGACGGCGATGCGCGCGAAGCGGCCGAATTTTACGCCCGCACCTTCCCCGACAGCAGCGTCGGATCGACGTTATTTTCACCGATCGACACTCCGTC
>JBDSMA010000068.1:0-3734 GCA_039916085.1 Sphingomicrobium sp. | reverse complement strand
TCAATGCTACGCGCTCTGTTGATGGTTTGTATGAGATTGATTTTCGCATCTGCTTAGGCGATGAGGTGCGCTGGATTGCCGCGCGCGGGCAAGGTGCGGACGCAGGCATAGTCGGCCGGGTCATGTCTGGAATTTTTCTCGACGTGACTGGCCGCAAGCAGGCCGAGGAGGGGAGTGAACTGCTCGCCGGCGAGATGAGCCACAGGGTCAAGAACCTCCTCGCCATCGCCACCGGACTGACGCAGCTTACAGGTCGTTCGGCCAAATCGGTGGAAGACATGACGGGTGAGTTGACCCAGCGTCTGACGGCGTTAGGCCGCGCCCACGACATCGTTCGTCCATTGCCGGGTGAGCAGGGCAAGGCAGCGCTGCTGGGCGATCTCCTGTCGGTGCTGCTTGCGCCATATGATGAGACGGCCGCCTTTTCGGGACGAATTCGCGTGGCGGTCGCTAGGATGGGGGTCGGGGAGCGGACGGCAACCGCGCTTGCCATGGTGATTCACGAACTGGCAACCAACTCCGTCAAATATGGCTCACTTTCCTGTGCCTCGGGGTTCCTCGACATTTCCAGCAAGACTGATGGAGATCACATCTGCCTCATCTGGGCCGAAACCGGTGGCCCTGCGATTACTGAGGAGCCGGTTTTGAAAGGCTTCGGGAGCCGTCTAATCGCCCGCAGTGTCTCGGGTCAACTCGCGGGAGAACTGGACTATGATTGGCAGGAAAGCGGCCTCGTCGTAATCATTCGAATGCGCCAAGATCGGCTCTCGAACTAAGTCCCGGAGTCGTCCGCGACGGGTCAGGCAGCCCGGGGGAACTTCCCGCAAAGGCACCGCGGTCAATTGAGCGACGCGGTCGGGGAATTGCCGAACGGCAAAGCGAAGATGTTGGTGAACCCGTCGTAAATCTTGCGCGCGGCCTCGGCCAGCGTGCGCGGGCGGTTGGTGCCTTGGCGCGCGAACAGAGCGATGGCGAGGCGGCGGCCGTCGGGTAAGGTGATGAAGCCGACATCGGTCGCCAGGCCGGTCAGGGTGCCGGTCTTGTGCTCGACCGGGGTGCCGAACGGCAGCATCGCCTTCATCCGATTTTTCCCAGTGGCGCACCGGGCCATCAGCGACAGCAAATAATTGCGACTGGCGGGCTTGATCAGCTGGCCGCTGTCGATCCGCCGGAGCAAAGTGACCATCGCCTTGGGTGTGCTCGAATCGCGGCGGTCGCGAAGGTCGCGGCGGGCGCTCAGCAGTTGCGCGATAGTGCGGTCGATGCGCAGCCCCGACAGCTTGTTCTGCGACAGCCAGGTCTGGACATTGGCCGGGCCGCCAAGGTCGGCAAGGACGATGTCGGTCGCAACGTTGTCGCTGTGGATCAGCATCCGCTCGAGCAGGCTGCGGGCGGACCTTCCGCCAATGATGGTGTCGAGGGTGCGGCGGCCATGCTCGACCTGCGACAGATATTCGGCGGCGATGGCGACCTTGACCGTGCTCGCCATCGGGAACGGTTCGTCGCCGTGGATGCTGACCATGTCCCCGCTGGTGAGGTCGAGCGCGGCGATGCCCACGTTGCCCGGGTTGGCGGCTTCGATCTGGCGCAACTGGTGTTCGAGCGACTGGAGCTGGGGCGGCGCTTCGGCCGCGGCCGGAGCGGCGGCGAACGCCAGCAGGAATGCCCAGAACAACAGTCGCCGCATTTTCGCTCCCTCCCATGAGTCCCTTGGCAACCCCGGCGCGAACGCCGGACTTGAGAAAGGCCAAACCCCCGACTGCGGTCATGAGGGTAAATGAATCCTTAAGGGAATCCCGCCGTGGGAAGCCATGCGATGAAGCGGTGCGGAGGAGCGATAAAGGGTTGGAATTCCCCCCAAATCCCCGTCAGGCGTCGATTTCGTCCTCGCTCAAATTGGCTGCGTTGTTCTGAATGAAGTTGAAGCGGTGCTCGGGGTTCTTGCCCATCAGCCGCTCGACCAGGTCCTTGACCGGCTGACGGTCCTGATAATCGGCCGGCAGCGTGATGCGGATCAGCGAGCGGCTGCCCGGGTCCATCGTCGTTTCCTTTAGCTGGGTGGGGGTCATCTCGCCCAGCCCCGTGAAGCGCGACACCTCGACCTTCTTGCCCTTGAACTCGGTGCGCTCGAGCTCGGCGCGATGGGCGTCGTCGCGGGCATAAGCGGATGTACTGCCCGCGGTCAGCCGGTAGAGCGGCGGTTGGGCGAGGAACAGGTGGCCGCGGCGCACCAGCTCGGGCATTTCCTGGAAGAAAAAGGTCATCAGCAACGTCGCGATATGTGCGCCGTCTACATCGGCGTCAGTCATGATGATGATCCGTTCGTAGCGCAGCGCCGCTTCGTCCCAGCGGTCGCGGATGCCGCAGCCCAATGCCTGCTGGAGGTCGGCGATTTCGCTGTTGGCGCGGATCTTGTCCGCGGTGGCGCTGGCGACGTTCAATATCTTGCCGCGGATCGGGAGAATCGCCTGGGTCTTGCGATTGCGCGCCTGCTTGGCCGATCCGCCGGCGCTGTCACCCTCGACGATGAACAATTCGGTGCCGGCCGCATCGTCGTTGGCGCAGTCGGTCAGCTTGCCTGGGAGCCGCAGCTTGCGCGCCGAGGTGGCGGTCTTGCGCTTGACCTCGCGCTCGGCGCGGCGTTTGAGCCGCTCGTCCATCCGCTCGAGGATCGCGCCCAACAAAGCCCGGCCGCGGTCCATATTGTCGGACAGATAATGGTCGAAATGATCGCGCACCGCGGCCTCGACGAAGCGCGCGGCCTCAAGGCTGGTGAGGCGATCCTTGGTCTGGCTCTGGAAGTGCGGGTTGCGGATGAACACGCTGAGCATCAGCTCGACGCCGTTCATGACGTCGTCGGCGGTAATGTCCTTGGCTTTTTTCTGCCCGACCAGGTCGCCGAACGCGCGCACCCCTTTGGTCAGCGCGGCGCGCAGCCCGGCCTCATGCGTCCCGCCGTCGGGGGTGGGGATGGTGTTGCAATAATAATTCTCGTTGCTGCCTTCGCTCCACAACGGCCAGGCCACCGCCCATTCGGCCGCGCCCTGGCCGTCTGGGAAATCCTGGCGGCCGGCGAAGGCGGGGGAGGTAACGCAGTCGCGCTCCCCCAGCTGCTCGCACAGGTGATCGGCCAGGCCGCCGGGGAATTGAAAGGTGGCGGATTCAGGCACGTCGGGAGAGACAAGACTGGGATCGCAGCGCCAGCGTATCTCGACTCCGGCGAACAAATAGGCCTTGGAACGCGCGAGTTTGTACAGCCGCTCCGGGCTGAAGGCGGCATCAGCGCCGAAGATGCCGAGGTCGGGCACGAAGCTGACGGTCGTGCCGCGGCGATTGGGGGCAGCGCCGATTTCCTCGAGCGGTGAGGTGGCGACCCCGCGCGAAAAAGCCTGGCGGTAAAGCTTCTTCTCGCGCGCTACTTCGACCACGGTCTCGACCGACAAGGCGTTGACGACGCTGACCCCGACGCCGTGGAGCCCGCCCGACGTGGAATAGGCCTTGCCCTCGAACTTCCCGCCCGAATGGAGCGTCGTCATGATCACCTCAAGCGCCGATTGCTGCGGATATTTGGGGTGAGCATCGACCGGGATGCCGCGGCCGTTGTCGCTGACCGTCAGCCGATTGCCGCGCTCGAGCGTGACCTCGATCCGGCTGGCATGGCCGGCCACCGCCTCGTCCATCGAATTGTCGATGACTTCGGCGGCAAGGTGGTGAAGCGCACGCGCATCGGTCCC
>JBDSMA010000067.1:0-1724 GCA_039916085.1 Sphingomicrobium sp. | reverse complement strand
GCGCCTGTCGGCCGATCCCGACGCCGCCGACGGCAAGGACAGCATTTATCGATACGACCGCGCCGGGCTGCTCATCGCGCTCAAGTCCGCGGGCGCGGGGAGGGCAGCCTGATGAACGAACTTTTGTTGATCGTGACTATCGCCGGCAGCCGCGTTGCGCTGTCCGCCGACCAGGTCGAAAGCGTTGTCGAGCTCGACACACTGATCCCGGTGCCGCGCGCGCCGGCTCATCTGGCCGGCCTGTCGGCGCTGCGCAGCCGGGTGCTGACGGTGATCGACTGCAAGCGCAGTCTCGAGCTCGGCACGACCGAAGTCAACGCCAAGTCGGGCTTGCGGGAAGCAGCGGTCGTCGAGCTAGACAGTCATCACTTTGCCTTGACCGTCGATGCGGTCGAGGATGTCGTCGAAGCCTTGTCCGACCCGGCGCCGGTGCGCGCCGCGATGGGCCCGGGCTGGGAGCGCGTATCGCGCGGCATGGTCGAGACGGAGGAGGGGCCGTTGCTGCTGGTCGATGTCGCGGCGCTGATCGCCGGCCCGCCCGCCGACCGAATTGCCGCCGCCGCTTAAGTCCTTGGTTACCACTAGCCGCTACACAGGCCCTCGAACGCATGAACGGGAACAACCACTCATGAAAACCTGCCTGATTGTCGATGACAGCAAGGTGATCCGCAAGGTCGCTCGCCACATCCTTGAGACGCTGGAATTCCAGGTCGAGGAAGCAGGCGACGGCCGCGAGGCCCTCGACCGCTGCGAAGCCAATATGCCGGACGTCGTCCTGCTCGACTGGAACATGCCGGTAATGAGCGGAATGGAATTTCTCAAGTTGCTCCGCCAGCGCGGTCATTCGGACCAGCCCAAGGTCGTCTTCTGCACGACCGAGAACGACATGGCCCATATTCGCGCCGCGCTAGAGGCCGGGGCCGACGAATATGTCATGAAGCCGTTCGACCGCGAAACGCTGCACATCAAGCTCCAGCTCGTCGGCGTCGCGTAAGACCGCCGCGATGAAGGGCGCGCTCGCCTCTTCGCGTGACGCCGGGACGGCGGTTCGGCGCCCGATCAAGTTGATGATCGTCGATGATTCGATGGTTGCCCGCGCCGTTCTGTCGCGCATGATTGCTGTCGATATGGCGTTTGAAATTGCCGCCGTTGCGGGCACAGCCGAAGACGCCATCGAGGCGCTTGGTCAGGTGCGGGTCGACATCATCCTGCTCGATCTGGAAATGCCTGGCGCTGGCGGTCTCAAATCGATTCCGCGCATCCTCGACGCCGCCAATGGCGCCAAGGTGCTGATCGTCTCCAGCCTGGCAGAGGAAGGCGCCGAGGAAACCGTCGCGGCCCTTGCATTGGGTGCGGCGGACACGCTGCCCAAGCCCGGCACCGGCCGTTTCAACGGCCGCTTTTCCGAAATATTGCTGAGCAAGCTGCGCGCGCTTGGCTATGCCAATCACAGCCCGATGCGCCGCGCGATGGCCACGCCGGTCACAGCAGCGCCATCAACGGCTCGCGCCGGCCTCATCGCGCTCCGCACTATGCCCGGGGCGCCACTCGAGCTGCTCGCCATTGGCGCATCGACCGGGGGCATTCATGCGCTCGGCACCTTGTTCGAGAATTTGCCCAAGAAGATCGGCGTGCCGATTCTTGTCACCCAGCATCTGCCCGCCCCGTTCATGGCGGTCTTCGCGCGCCAACTCGGCACGGCCGCTGGCCGCACGGCGACCGTC
>JBDSMA010000066.1:0-3174 GCA_039916085.1 Sphingomicrobium sp. | reverse complement strand
TCGGCAACGGCGGGGTCAGCGTGATGCCCTACGCGATCCGCAAGGTGGTCACCGCCGACGGCCGCCTGCTCTACACTCACGCGCCCGATGAAGCGCGAGTGCTGGTCGCCCCTTACGTGGCGGCGGGTATGACCGACCTCCTCCAGTCGGCGGTGATGAGTGGCACCGGCCGCGCGGCCCAGATCGGCCGCCCGGTTGCCGGCAAGACCGGCACCACGACATCGAACAAGGATGGCTGGTTCGTCGGCTTTTCCAGCGGCCTCACCACCGGGGTATGGATGGGCCGCGACGACGCCCGCCCGGTTCCCGGCCTGCAGGGCGGAACTGCCCCCGCTCGCGCCTTCCATGATTTCATGCTGGTCGCCGTCGCCAACCGCCCGGTCGAGCAATTCCAGACCTCCGTTCCTTTGCCCGACTGGCAACTTGAACCCGACGAGGAAGTGTGGGGCAACGCGGTCGATGCGCCGCCGCTGGTCGATGAGAATGGCAATCCCATCGATCAGGTGCAGCCGGCCGACCCGCTCGCCGCGCGTCCCGACGGCGCGCCACCACCAAGGCCGGGCGACCAGGCATGGGTTGATGATGTCCTCAACCGGCCGGCTCCGCCGCCCGGACAGCAGGCCCAGCCGCAGCCACGCCAACAACCGCCACCCGACCCGCGACTACCGCGGCAGGTCGATCCGCTTCAGCCCCGGCCCGATCCGGCGCAGCGTTAACCGCGCGACCGCCACCGGCCCGCCGAACAATGCCGCCTCCAGCGCGTGGAACGCCGGGCCATGATCCATGTGGCGGCGATGCGCGACTTCATGCGCGACCACATAGCGGCGCACGTCGGGCGGTGCGAGCAGCAGCCGGAGATTGTAGCGGATCCGGCCGCCGGCCGAGCAACTGCCCCAGCGGCTCGACGCGTCGCCGATCGCGACCGCGCGGACCGTGACCCCAGCATGAGCCGCCAGTTCGGCGGTTTCGAGCGACAGGATGCGCAGTGCCTCGCCACGCAACCAGCGGGCGATGCGCCGCTCGAACCCGTCTTGCGGACCGCCGCACCACAGCAGGCCGGGTGTCCGGCGGACGGTGCGCGATTCGCCCTCGCGCCATTCGACCCGGGTCTCAATGCCTTCGAGCGGGATCACCGCGCCGGGCGTCAGCGGCATGGGCTCGGCGAGGCTCGACAGCTGCGCCGCTACCCATCTCTCCTGCCGCCCCGCCCAGGCAAGAGCAGCGCCCCGGCTGGTCTTGGGCGGGCAGGTCAGGCGCAGCGTTCGCCGCCGCTCGTCCAGCCGCAACCGCAGACTGCGCGCGCGAGGATGGACAACCAGTTCAACCGGCCAGGCAAGGCCGGCGACGTCGAGCGGTTCAGAGCGGGCGATCGACAAGGTGATACTCCAGCTCACCCGCTTCGGTTTCGCACACCGTCCAGCCGCGAGTAGACTGGCCCGCCTGATGGACCGTCTCGCGGCTGCCCGAGATCAGATAATGCCACTCGGGCAATGGCTTGCCCTCCCACCGCAGGCGATAAGCGCAGGTTGACGGCAGCCATTCGAGTTCGTCGAGCCTGGCCGGGTCGAGCTTGACGCAATCGGCGACCCGCGTCTTGCGGTTAGCATAGTCGCTGCATTGGCCGGCGCGGCGGTCGAGCAGTTTGCACGCGACGTTGGTGGCATGAAGTTCGCCGGTGTCCTCATCCTCGAGTTTGTGGATGCAGCAGCGGCCACAGCCGTCGCACAGCGCTTCCCATTCGCCCCGGTCGAGCGCGGCCAAGGGCTTTTCCCAAAAGGATTTTGCGCTATTCATGATAGCGCCAGCCTTGATCGGGCAAGGGCCGATGATCAAGTCCAATCGAAATCAGGAACGGAGCGGACCATGCGGTTACGGATAGCGATAGTGGGGGCATTGCTCGTCACTGCCGCGCCGGCGAACGCCCAGTTCGCCACCGACAGCGAATCGCTGATCAAGGCGGTTCGCGAAAGCGATGGTGCCAAGGTCGAGAGCCTGATTGGCAGCAGCCGTTCGGACCTGATCAACCTGCGGGCGTTCGATGGCTCGACCCCCCTCACGATCGCGGTTGAGCAACGCAACCAGAACTTCGCCAGCTATCTCCTAGGCAAAGGCGCCGATCCCGACCTCGCCGGTCACGCGGGCACTACGCCGTTGGTTTCCGCCGCCCAGCTGGGCTGGTTCGAAGGGGTCGACCTGCTGTTGAAAGCGGGCGCCAAGGTCGATGTTCCCAACCGCCAGGGGGAGACCGCGCTGATCGTCGCGGTTCAGATACGCAACCTGCCGATTGTCCGCCGCCTGCTTGCGGCGGGCGCCAACCCCGACCGTACCGATCACGCCGCCGGAATGAGCGCGCGCGAATATGCCCAGCGCGACAACCGGGTGCGCGACACGCTGCGCCTGATCGAATCGGTGCGGCCGGCCAAGCCAGCCCGTTAATTAAGTACCGAAGCCGAGCGTCGGATCGATCTGGGCCGACAGCCGCCGCGCCGCGCGACGAGCGAAGCGCAGCAGTTCCGCCTTGCGCCGCGCCGGGGCGAGCGGACGGTGCGCGGCATCCCGCACCACCGCCGCGTCATAGCGGTCGGCGACCAGCAGTCCCGCCGCGCCCGGCAGGAAACGCTCCTCGTCGAGAATCGCAACCAGCGCTGCCGGTACCGCCCAGTAAAATCGATCGCAATAATCGAGATAGTCAGTCCATTTTCCGTCGCCGATCAGGTCGGCGCGGCTGACCTTGATCTCGACGATGGTCAGCTGGCCGTGGGCGTCGATAGCCATCATGTCGGCGCGCCGGCCATTCGGCAGCGGCACTTCGCAGATGGCAAACAGATCCTGGCGGCAGAACAGCCGGGTGACTCCGCGCGCGACCTCGCTGGCGATGGGCGGCTGATCGGCGAAACAATCGGGGATCGGAGTCGCGGTCGAGGCCATGGCCCGGCCTAGCCCAAAATCACCACCAGAACAAAAAGGGGTCGACGACTAGCGGTAAAAGACGTGGTTGCCGATGGTCCCGAGCCGCGCCAGATGCCATGACGGCGACACGCTGCGGGCGTGGAAGAACAACGCCTTGGGCATCGGCGCCGGCTGCAGGCCCTGGTCGACGATGGTGGCGATCGCCACCGCATTCCTCCACTGCAAGCCCGATCGCGCGATCGGCGGCATGGAATGGCCGCGGAT
>JBDSMA010000065.1:0-5115 GCA_039916085.1 Sphingomicrobium sp. | reverse complement strand
CGCCGGTCGATGGTGATGACCGACGACGAGAAGCGCATGACCGCGTATCACGAGGCCGGCCACGCCGTCGTCGCGATGCACGAGCATGCGTCGGACCCGATCCACAAGGCGACGATCATCCCGCGCGGACGCGCGCTGGGGATGGTAATGCGCCTGCCCGAGCGCGACTCGTACAGCTATCACCGTGACAAGATGTACGCCAACCTCGCCGTGTCGATGGGTGGCCGCGTCGCCGAGGAAGTGATCTTCGGCTACGACAAGGTCAGCTCGGGCGCCTCGTCCGACATCAGCTACGCGACCGGCCTGGCGCGCGACATGGTCACCCGCTGGGGCATGTCCGACGCTCTGGGTCCGCTGCAATATGCCGAAGCCGACGAGGAAGTGTTTCTGGGCTACTCGGTCAACCGCCAGAAAAATATGTCGAACGAAACCGCGCAAGCGATTGACAAGGAAATCCGCCGTGTCGTCGAGGCCGGTTACGAACGCGCCAAGGAGTTGCTCGAAAAGCACCGAGACGAACTCGAGACGCTGGCCAAGGCACTGCTCGAATATGAAACGCTGTCGGGCGATGAGATCAAGGCCGTACTCGAAGGCGGCCCGATCGACCGCGGTGGCGCGTCCAAGCCGTTGATTCCGGCCGCGGGGTCGTCGATTCCCAAATCACGCCGGCCAACCACAGGGCTGGGCGGGGCTGCTCCGGCGGGAGCCTGATCGACCGCGCCTTTGCGGTCTGGTCGAAGTGCCCAGCCCAGTGGCGCCGGTCGAGGGGGAATGCTAGCCCCGTCGAGCACATGCGGCGCATCGGACTCCTTGGCGGCAGCTTCAACCCCGCCCATCGCGGCCACCGCCGGATGAGTCTCGCCGCGATCGGCGAACTTGACCTCGATGAATTGTGGTGGCTGGTCTCCCCCGGCAATCCGTTGAAGCCGGTCAAGGGCATGGCGCCCTATCCGGCGCGGCTCGCCTCGGCCCGCGTTATGGCGCGGCGCAGCCGCATCCTTGTCAGCACCTTCGAAGCGCGAGCGGGGACGCGCTACACCGTGGACACGCTGGCCGCACTTGTCCGCCGCTACCCCGCGGACCGCTTCATCTGGCTGATGGGAGCCGACACTGTGACCCAATTCCATCAATGGAAGGCCTGGCGGCGGCTCGCGCAAAGCGTTGCGATTGCGGTGTTATCGCGCCCGGGCTATGATGGCCCTGCCCGCGCGGCCCGCGCGATGGGCTGGTTGCGGCATTTCGTCCATCCCGCAGCCACGGCACGGCAGTGGACGGATTGGAGTGTACCGGCGATCACCTTCCTTCGCCTGCCGCCCGACCCGACCTCCGCCACCCGCCTGCGCGCGCTTAACCCCGACTGGCACCGCCGCTTCGCCGATCGACCCGGCGCCGCGTCCGTCCGCGACAAGGAATGAACTTGCCCGACCCGACCGCCGTTTCCGCCACGCCTGACCTCGAAGCGCAGCCGGCCGATGTCGCCGCGCTTCACCAACTGGTCCTCAAATCACTCGATGACGATCAGGCGGTCGAGCTGGTGTCGATCCCCCTCGCCGGCAAATCGTCGATCGCCGACTATATGGTGATCGCCTCGGGCCGCTCGTCGCGCCAGGTGGCGTCGATGGCGACCAAGCTGGCCGAGCGGATCAAGCATCAACTGGGTGGGCGCCTGGTCCGCATCGAGGGTCTGCCGACCGCCGACTGGGTGCTGATCGACGCCGACGACGTCATCGTCCATTTATTCCGGCCAGAGGTGCGCAGCTTCTACAATCTTGAGCGGATGTGGGCCTTCGGCAATGAGGACGCGCCGGCCAAGGCGGCCAGCCCTGGCGCCTGAGCGACGCCGCGCGATGCTGCTCCACATCGTCGCCCGCGGAAGGATCGGCCGCTCGCCCGAAGCCGAGCTGACCGAGCGCTATTTGAAGCGCATTGCCTGGCCGACCAAGATCACCGAGTTACCCGACCGCGGCGGCACGCTTCCCGAAGCCGCCGCCAGCATGGTCCGCGTCGTCCTCGACGAGCGCGGACAGGCATTGGCGTCGGACGCTTTTGCCCGCAAGCTCGAGGCTTGGCGCGACGGCGGACGGCGCGAGGCGCGCTTCCTCATCGGCGCCGCCGACGGGCATGACGAAGCAACCCGCCAGGACGCCCACCTGCTGCTGTCGTTCGGCCCCGCCACCTGGCCGCACCTCCTGGTCCGAGCGATGCTGGCCGAGCAAATGTTCCGCGCCACCTCGATCCTCGCCAACCACCCGTACCATCGCGCGGGATGAGCCGGCCGCTGCTCCTCGTCGCTCTGGCGCCCCTCCTCCTCGCCGCCGCGGGGAGCGCACCCGTGATACCGGAGCGCGACACGGTCGAGCAGGCGCTGGCCCAGGCACGGACCGAGGCGGGCGAAGCGGCGCGGCGGGCGGCCACACTGGAGACCGCAGCCGCCCAGGCCGGTAACGAAATTGCAAAACTCCGCGCCGAGCAGCAGGCCGCCGCCGCCCAGATCGAATCCGCCGAGGCCAATACTGCCGTTGCCGACGCTGCGTATGCCGCCGCCAGCGCCGAGGTCGCGCTACGCGAGGCGCGGCTTGCCCGCGGCCGCGCGCCAGAGGCGGCGCTGCTCGCCGGGATCGCCACCATGGGCCGCCAGCCGCCGTTGCTGGCGATAGCCGACGGCACTTCGATCGACGAATTGGTGCGGGTCCGCGCCTTGCTCGACACGACCATGCCGCTGATTGCCCGACGTAGCGCCGCGCTGGCCGCGGACCTCAAGGATGGCCAGCGCCTCGCCGCCGCCGCCGCCGCCGCGCGGAGGGAGATCGCTGCCAGCCGCCAGCTGCTCGCCCGGCGCCAGACGCGTTTTGCCGCGCTCGAGCGCGAGGCCGCGGCCCGCAGCACCAGCCTCCAGGGCCAGGCGTTCGGCGAGCAGGAGCGGGTCATCGCCGGGAGCGAGGATGTCGCCGACCTTGGCAGCGCCGCCGCCGCCGCCGCCGCCGCGCGGGCTAACGCCCGCCGCCTCGCCGCCTTGGACTTCGCCCCCCCGCGCCCCTTCGCCGCCGAGCAAGCGTCACCGCCGCCCGGCGCCCCGGCCTATAGCCTGCCGTCCCCCGCAGCGGTCATCGAAGGACTGGGCGCGGTCGGCCCGTTCGGGGTCAGCGCACGCGGACTGCGCCTCGCCACCGTGCGCGGCAACAGACTCAAGGTTCCGGCCGACGGACGGATCCTGTTTGCCGGCGCCTATCGCGAGCAGGACGGGGTGGTGATCATCGATCACGGCGGCGGCTGGACCAGCCTTCTGCTCAACGTCTCCACGCGCCTTCCAAAAGACAGCCAGGTCAGGCGCGGCGACCCGCTCGGCACCGCGCTCGGCGATGTCACGGTCGAGCTGCGCCACGCCGGGCGGCCGGTTTCGGCGGCTCTCATCGCAGGTTCATCTCCGCCGCTGTCCAATGCCCCTCAAACCCGCTAAGAATCACGCGAACAAAGCTCAGGATTAGCCATGACCCGCCTCGCCAAGTTTCTTCCTCCGCTCGCGCTGGTCGGCGCGTTGGCCCTCGTGCCGCTGACCTCCAGCAGCCTCGCCGCGGCCGACGTCGACACCTACAAGGAACTTGAAACCTTCATGTCGGTGTTTGAACGGGTCCGCGCCAACTATGTCGACAAGGTCGACGACCATGTTCTGATCAAGGGCGCGATCGACGGCATGCTCGCCGCCCTCGACCCACATAGCAGCTATGCCGAGGCGGCCGATTTCACCCAGCTGAAGACCACCACCGACGGAAATTATGGCGGGCTTGGCCTGACCGTCTCGACCGAGGATGGCGCGGTCAAGGTCGTCACCCCGACCGAGGATACGCCGGCCGACCGCGCCGGCCTCAAATCGGGCGATTACATCACCCACATCAACGGCGAATTCCTGTACGGCTACAGCCTCGACGAGGCGGTCGACAAGTTGCGCGGCGCGCCTGGAACGACGGTCAAGTTGACCATCGTCCGCCCCGGCCGCGACGCCCCGTTCGACGTGTCCATCACGCGCGAGAAGATCGAGCTGAAACCAGTAAAGTGGGAAGTGCGCGACCGGGTCGGCATCCTCAACATCAACAGCTTCTCGGCCCAGACCGGGGCCATGACGCGCGAGGCGCTGATGGGCATCGACAAAGCGACCGGCGGTCATCCGCTCGGCTATATCGTCGATCTGCGCGCCAACCCGGGCGGGCTGCTCGACCAGGCGATCGAGGTCAGCGACGCTTTCCTTGAGCAGGGGGAAATCGTGTCCGAGCGCGGCCGCGACCCGGCTGACATCGACCGCTTCTACGCCAAGCCAGGCGATCTCGCCCACGGCCTGCCGGTGATCGTGTTGGTCGATGCCGGATCGGCCTCGGCCTCCGAAATCGTCGCCGGCGCGCTGCAGGACCATCGCCGCGCGCTGGTGATGGGCGAACGCTCGTTCGGCAAGGGTTCGGTCCAGACCGTGCTGCAAACTGGGCCGCAGTCGGCGCTGCGCCTGACCACGGCGCGCTATTACACGCCGTCCGGGCGGTCGGTGCAGGCGGGCGGGATCGATCCGGATATTCCCGTGCCACAGCTCAGCGACCCCGATTTCAAGAATCGCCCGAAGCTGCGCGAGGCCGATCTACGCCGTCACATCATCAGCCAGGCGCAGGTCAAGGACGACGTGCTGGAAAGCGACACCACAACCGATCCGCGCTTCACCGCCTCGGTCGACCAACTCAAGAAGAAGGGTATCAAGGACTTCCAGCTCGATTACGCGATCAAGACACTCCGGCGGCTGGGCCCCCCGCTAGCCGTCACGGCCAAGGTCGCGGCGCGCTAGGTGCTCGCTTCGGCCGCTCCACCCGCCGGGCAACGGGACTTTGTCCGAGCCAGGCTGATCGCCCTGCTTCTACCCCTCGCCCTCCTCGGCGGGGCGCTATTCTCGCAATATGTCGGGGGGCTCTATCCATGCGAGATGTGCTGGTGGCAGCGCTATCCCCACGCCATGGCAATCCTTTTCGCCGCGCTCGCCTTCATCGGCAGCGCGGGAAGTCCGCGTGCCCGAGCCCTGACCGGCCTTGCCGCGGCCGCTATCGCTATCTCTGGCGCGATCGGGGTCTATCATGTCGGGGT
>JBDSMA010000064.1:0-4754 GCA_039916085.1 Sphingomicrobium sp. | reverse complement strand
CAGTCGGCCGGATGCAGGAATGTCGCCCCGGTGCTCAACCGCGTCGGCGACAAGTGGAGCATGATGATCGTCATGATGCTGGCCAATGGCCCGCTGCGCTTTTCCGAGTTGAAGCGCGCGATTGACGCCATCTCGCAGCGGATGCTGACTCTGTCCCTGCGCGGACTCGAACGGGATGGCCTCGTCACCCGCACCGTCACCCCGACCATCCCGCCGCGCGTCGATTACGAGCTGACCGAGCTCGGCGATTCGCTGCGTTTGCCGGTGCGCGCGCTCGGCGAGTGGGCGATCGCCCACATCGCCTGCATCCGCGCCGCGCAGGACAAGTTCGACTCGGCGTCAGACCGTTAGACGCCCATCAGTCGCCGAGCGGCGGCGTGCCACCACGGCGTGTCCCACGCCGCCTGGACGAGAATTGCGAGCGGCAGGTTGATGGCCAGGAACAGCCAATAGGCATTGTGCACGCGGCGATTGCGGATGACGTCCCACAGGATCATCGGAGCGATGGCGAGGAGAGGGTAGAGCGTCGCAGATAGCGAACTTCCCGGGAAAGTGCTCGGCAGCCAGGTTATGCGATCGAACGCCGCCGGCAAGGCCATCGCCGGACCAAGGATCATCATCCGTTTGTGAAATCCCGGGTCGACCACGCGGGCGCGAAGACCAAGGAAAACGAACAACGGAAACAATAATCCGATCCGAATCTGCAACAGCATGATGTTGTCGAGCTTGAGGCTCAGCTGCTGGAGTGCCGGCCGGGCCGCTGGCGGCGCGTGGTGCGCTCCATCCCAGATGGAGAGATAGATGGTCGGAATGAGAATGAATCCGACGATCACCAGCAACGGGACAAGGATCATCGCGACCGGGCCAATGCGGCGGTGAAGCGCCGGTCGGCCGGTCGCCATCAGCCAAGTCTGCAATAGCAATAGCAGCAGATACGACCCCATCAGCACCGCGTGGACGTGCAGGATCGCTGGGAACGGCGGGCGTTGACCGGCCTTGACCATCGCGATTTTCATCACCGAGTCGGGGATGAAGCCTGTCAAGGTGATGGCAATGAAGAAGGCGGCGGTGAACACGTAGATCCACCGGTCGACAAACCCCGCGCGCGGCGTTCCAGACAAGACATCCGCGCGGTTCAAGCCGGACGATTCGTGCACGATTGAGGCCATGGCCATCCCCCCTCAGGTCTAGCATCGCCGTGGCGATACCATGCATCGACTAGCCGTGGAACGAGCCTAGCTCAACTCTCCGCCCATTCCCTGGTCTTCTCGGCGATCGTCAGGTCGCGGAGCAGCGCATCGACGCTGGCGGTTAGTTCGGGGAGAAAATCGACCTGGTGACGCGCGCCGCGATAACTTTCAACCATCAGCAGCGCGTCGATCAGGATCGGCACGACTACGCTCTCGGGATCGTCGAGTTCGGCGAGTCCGCGCAGCTTGGCCAGCGCCTTGGCCCGCGCTGCGGCGGGGTTCGACAGGGCCGCCGTCCGTCCGATCATCCAGGCCATGCCGTCGTGCCTCCATACAAAGCGGCGAGGATAGGGCAGCCCCGCCGTGAGGGAAGTTCAGGCGAGCGCGTAGAAGGTTCGGCTCGGCGTTACCGGCGATCGACAGGCGGATTTGCGTCGAGGCCAACAGGCGCTAGGGCAAAGCCATGCTGAAACCTGTTTCGCCGGACCTCGACGCCCTCCGCATCCTCGACGATCGCTTACGCTTTTTGTCGAGCTGGACCATTCACCACGCCAACCACATCCGGGAATCGAGCGATGGGTTGAAGGTCGGCGGGCATCAGGCGAGCTGCGCGTCGATGACCGCGATCATGGCCGCGCTCTATTTCCACGCGCTTGGGCCCAACGACCGGGTCGCGGTCAAGCCGCACGCCGGGCCGGTGCTCCACGCCATCCATTATCTGCTCGGCAGCCAGTCCCTGGAGCAGCTACAGAACTTTCGCGGGTTCGGCGGGATGCAGAGCTACCCCAGCCGAACCAAGGACCAGATCCCGGTCGACTTTTCAACCGGCTCGGTCGGCCTCGGCGTGGCAATCACCGCCTTCGCGTCGCTGGTTCAGGATTATCTCACCGCCCACGGCATGATGGACGAAGCCGATCGGGGGCGGTTCGTGGCGCTGATCGGCGATGCCGAGTTGGACGAGGGCAATATCTACGAATGCCTGATCGAAGCCTATAAGCACGACATCCGCAATATCTGGTGGATCGTCGACTATAACCGCCAGAGCCTCGACGCGACCTCGGCCGACCGCATGTTCGAGCGGTTCGACGAGATATTCGCAAGCTGCGGCTGGCGCACGGTCGAGCTGCGCTACGGCAAGCGCCTGACCGCCGCGCTCGACCGCCATCCCGCCGTACGCGCCTGGCTCGACGCCCTCCCCAACGCCGACTCCGCAGCCTTGCTGTACCAGGGCGGCGTGGCGTGGCGGGCGCGGATCGCCGCCGATCTCGGCAAGAAAGCCGCCGCTTTCCTCAAACCCCTCGACGATGCCACATTAGGCGACCTCATGAGCGACCTTGGCGGTCACTGCATTGCGACCCTGACGCAAGCGTTCGACGCCGCCCAGGACGATGTCCCGACCTTGTTCGTCGCCTGGACGATCAAGGGCTTCGGCCTGCCGTTCGCGGGACACAAGGATAATCATTCCGGCCTGATGAACCCGACCCAGGCCCACGCCATGCGCGACGCCATGGGCATCGCCGAGGGCGACGAATGGACCCCGCTCGCGGGCATCGGCGCCAACGCCCGCGCCGGGGTTGAAGCGCTGCTCGACCGCAGCCGGGTCGCCAAGACCAAGCGCGCCCGCAGCTTCGGCCGGATCGCCATTCCTGCCATCCCTGCTCCCAGCGGCGACGAGCAAGCGACCCAGGCCGCGTTCGGGCGCATCCTGCTCGACCTGTCGCGCGCCGGCGGCGGGCTTGCCGATCGCATCGTCACCACGTCGCCGGACGTCACCGTGTCGACCAACCTCGGTGCCTGGGTCAACCAGCGCGGACTGTTCAAACGGCGCGAGATGGCAGACGTTTTCGCTAATGCAAAGATTCCGTCCGCACAAAAATGGTCCGCAACAAACAAAGGTCAGCACATCGAGCTGGGCATTGCGGAATCCAATCTTTTCCTGATGTTGGCGGCGCTCGGCCTTTCAGGTGACCTGTTCGGCCAGCGGCTCGTCCCTATCGGCACGCTCTACGATCCATTCATCGCGCGCGGCCTGGATAGCCTCAACTACGCTTGTTACCAGGACGCCCGCTTCATCCTCGTCGCTACCCCGTCGGGCATCACGCTGGGGCCGGAAGGCGGCGCCCACCAATCGATCAACCCGCCGCTGATTGCGCTCGGCCAGCCCGGTCTGCGCCACTACGAACCCGCCTTCGCCGATGAGCTTGCGGCGATGATGGAAGAAGCCTTCCGCCTGATCGACGACCCGGCCGGCGAGTCCACTTACCTCCGCCTGTCGACCCGCTCGATCGCGCAGGTTGAGCGGACCGACGACGCATGGAAGGCCGGCGCTTTGGCTGGCGGTTATTGGCTGCGCGAGCCCGCTCCCGGAGCCGAGGCAGCGATCGTCGCAATGGGCGCGATCATGCCCGAGGCGCTCGCTGCGTGGGGAGAACTCGGCACTGACCTTCCCGGCCTCGGCCTGCTCGTCGTCACATCGCCCGATCTCCTCCACCGAGGCTGGACTGCCGCGCAAGCCGCGCGTTGGTCGGGGATTCGCGCACCCTCACACATCGAGACCCTCCTTTCCGCACTTGCCCCTGGCGCCGGACTTGTCACCCTGTGCGACGCGGCCCCCGCCTCCTTGAGCTGGCTCGGCGGAGTCCTCGGCCAGCGGGTCGCGCCACTCGGCGTCGAGCGGTTCGGCCAAACCGGCAGCCTCCCCGACCTTTACGCCGCCTACCGCCTTGATGGCGCCGCGGTGACCGAAGCAATCGCCGAACTCCTGCTCACCGCTTCTTAACGAAAGCCGCATTATCGACGGGGGATGGGCCGCCCGATCAATGAACTTGACCTCAGTCTCGCCGCCGAGCTGGACCATGCCCGCGACATGCTGGTGATGATGGGCGACGAATTATCGACCGACTTCGCGGTCGTCTCGCGTCACGGCACGTCGCTGCAGGCAATCGACATTGTCGGGCAGATGCTCGGTCACATCGCCAACGTCATTCGCGCCGAGAACCGCCTTGCCGCAATCGAGCGCATCGGCATGTGCGAGCTGAAGACGAAACTGTCGCGCACCGCTTGAGGCTAGCCTCCGCGTCGCCTAGAGCGGGGGCATGTCAGGACGCTATTTCGACGAGTGGCAGGTCGGCGACACCGTCGTCCATGCCATCACCCGCACCGTCACCGAGACCGACAATGTCTTGATCTCGGCGCTGACCCACAATCCGCAACCAATGCACCTCGATCATGAAGTGGCCGCTGCGTCCGAATTCGGCAGACCGCTGGTCAATTCGATCTACACCTTCGGCTTGATGATCGGCGTGTCGGTCGCCGACACCACGCTCGGCACGCTCGTCGCCAATCTCGGCTACAACGACCTCAATTTCCCGGCGCCGGTGTTTGTCGGTGACACGCTGCGCTCCGAGACCGAGTGCACCGCCGTCCGTGAGTCCAAGTCGCGGCCCACCGCCGGCATCGTCACCTGGCTTCACCAGAGCTTCAACCAGCGCGATGAGCTGGTGTGCCGCTGCACCCGCTCGGCGCTGATCCTCAAGCAGCCCGCATGACCCGGCCGCCGCCGCG
>JBDSMA010000063.1:0-10504 GCA_039916085.1 Sphingomicrobium sp. | reverse complement strand
CCCGGCGCAACCGCCGGGCCCTTAATGGCGCAACGCGAAGGGCTTAGCCGGCCTTGCGCATCTGGATCATCATCTGGTGCGCGGCGCGCCTCTCGTCGGGGGTCAGGCGCCCGTCGTGATTGGTGTCGGCACGGTCGAAACGCTGAAGCGCGGCAGCGGTCGCCTCCTGCAACGAGACGCGGCCGTCCTTGTTGGCGTCGGCCATTTTCATCATGCCGCCCATCATCATGCCCATGCCGCCCATGCCGCCCATGCCGCCTTTGCCGTGCATGCGCATGCCTTCGCCCATCGGCATCTTGCCGTCGTTGATGACCACGCGTTGCTCGATGCGCAGTTCGCGACCCTTGGCGAATTCGTCGCGGCTGATCATGCCGTCCTTGTTGGTATCGAGACGGTCGAAGGCAGCGTTGGGATCGCGCATTGCATGGTCGCCCATGCCGTGTTGACCCATGCCGCGTTCGCCCATGGCATGATCACCCATCTTCATGTTCGCGTGGGCGGCCTCCATCTCGGCCTTGGTGATGAAGCCGTCATGATTGGTATCGATCCGGGCGAAATGTGCCTGGACCATGGCCTGGACCTCGGCGCGCGTGATAACCTTGTCTGCCATCTTCATCCGCATCGGCGACGTAACGGGCGCGACGTGAATGACGGGGCCGGGCGTGGCCTGGGCCATTAATGGAACGGCGGCGGCGGTCGCCAAAACGGCAATCAGCAAATTACGGGTCATCATCTTCTCCTGAGGATCATTGCCCGCCCCTAGCGTTCGCTTCCTGTATCGCGCTTGAATGACGCGGGCTTGGGTGGCAAGGCGCGCGGCGCGCTTGAACGCGACAGCGGAGTGACAATGGCCGATCCGATTCGCCGCGTGGTGCTCGCATTCTCGGGCGGGCTGGACACCAGCGTGATCCTGAAATGGCTGCAGCAGACCTATGCCTGCGAGGTGGTGACCTTTACCGCCGACCTCGGCCAAGGCGAGGAACTGGGGCCGGCGCGGCACAAGGCCGAGCTGATGGGAATCCGGCCCGAACATATCTTCATCGACGACCTCAAGGAAGAATTCGTCGCCGACTATGTGTTCCCGATGATGCGCGCCAACGCGCTGTACGAGGGGCTGTATCTGCTCGGCACGTCGATCGCCCGGCCGCTCATCGCCAAGCGCCAGATCGAGATCGCGCGTCAGGTCGGCGCCGACGCCGTCAGTCACGGCGCAACCGGCAAGGGCAATGACCAGGTGCGGTTCGAACTTGGCTATTATGCCCTTGCCCCCGACATCAAGGTCATCGCCCCGTGGCGCGAATGGAATTTGACCAGCCGCACCGCGCTGATCGACTTCGCCGAAAAGAACCAGATCCCGGTGCCCACGGACAAGCGCGGCGAAAGCCCGTTTTCGACCGACGCCAATCTGCTCCACACCTCGAGCGAGGGGAAGGTGCTCGAAGACCCGTGGGTCGAGGTGCCCGATTACGTTTATTCGCGCACCGACGACCCGGTTTCCGCGCCTGATGCGCCGGAGGAAATCACCGTCGAATATAAGGCCGGCGACGCGGTGGCGGTCAACGGCGAGGCGTTGTCGCCGGCCATGCTGCTCGCCAGGCTCAATGAACTCGGCAAGCGCCACGGCATCGGCCGCCTCGACCTGGTCGAGAACCGTTTCGTGGGAATGAAAAGTCGTGGCATGTATGAAACGCCGGGCGGCACGATCCTTCACGCGGCGCACCGCGGAATCGAGGGGCTGACACTCGACCGCGGCGCCGCGCATCTCAAGGACGAGCTGATGCCGCGCTATGCCGAACTGATCTACAACGGGCTGTGGTTCAGTCCCGAGCGCGAGATGCTCCAGGCGGCGATCGACCATAGCCAGGCACGGGTCGAAGGCGAGGTGCGGATGAAACTGTTCAAGGGCGGCGTGCACATCACCGGGCGGCGCTCGCCGATGAGCCTGTACAGCGAAAAAGTCGTCACCTTCGAGGACGACGCCGGGGCCTATGACCAGCGCGATGCAGAAGGGTTCATCAAGTTGAATGCGTTGCGGCTTCGCTTGTTGGGCCGGCGGGATCGATGAGCCGGCCTTCGGGACCGCGCGGGAAGCGCGACCGCGCTTGAAGGTCGCCGACGCCTTGCTCGCCGCGCCGTTCGTCGCGCACGAGGCCGCGCCCGAGCCGCTGCCTCCGGGCAGTCCGCGGCCGTGGTGGGAAAGCCGGCCATTTGTGGCGGCGATGATCATCATCGCGTTCTTGCCCCTGCTTTACCCGCCGATCCCGCCGCTGGTCGACCTGTTCGGCCACATGGGGCGGTTTCGCGTCGCGCTCGATATCGACAGCAGCGCGACGCTTGGCCAATGGTACCAGTATCGCTGGCTGCCAATCGGCAATCTTGGGGTCGACGTACTGGTCAATCCGCTGGCCAGGCTGATCGGGCTTGAGCCGGCGACCAAGCTGATCGTCATGCTGATTCCGCCGCTGACCGTGGCCGGCATGCTGTGGGTGGCGCGTGAAGTGCACAACCGGTTACCGCCGACGGTCGCGTTCGCTTTGCCACTGGCGTTCAGCCACCCGTTCCTGTTCGGGTTCGTCAACTTTGCACTGTCGATGGCGTTCGCGATGCTTGGCTTCGGGCTATGGCTGCGCCTTGGCCGCCTGGGCAAGTCGCGCCTGCGCGCGATGCTGTTCGTGCCCATCAGTTTCATCGTCTTCTTCACCCATACGTTCGGCTGGGGGACCCTCGGGCTGATGTGTTTTTCCGCCGAGGCGGTGCGGCAGCACGACCGCGGCCTCAGCTGGTGGCAGGCGGCATTGCGCGCCGCTTACCACGCCAGCGCGATGGCGCTTCCCACGGTGGCGATGGTGGTGTGGCGGACGGAGGCCGGGGGCGGCCTGACCACCGGCTGGTTCGCGTGGGCCCAGAAGGGCGACTATCTCGTCCGCGTCCTGCGCGACCGCTGGCAATGGTGGGACATCGCCTGCGCCGCAATCGTCTTTGCGGTGCCGTTGCTGGCGCTGGTCCACCGTCGCCTAGCCCTGTCGCGCAACCTCGCTTTTTCAGCGCTGATGCTGATCCTGTGCTTCATCCTGTTGCCGCGGATGATCTTCGGTTCGGCCTACGCCGACATGCGCATCGTGCCGTATTTCGCCGCGCTGCTGATCCTCGCCATCCGCTTCGAAGGGACCACCGACCTCAAGCTGGCGCGGATGCTGGCGATCGCCGGCGTCGGTTTCCTTCTGGTTCGAACGGCGAGCGTCACCGCCAGCTTGTGGATCGCCGCCGACCATCAACGCGCGCAGCTCCATGCCCTCGACCATGTGCCAATGGGCGCGCGGGTGGTGTCGCTGGTCAACTTCGAATGCCACGGCTGGGGGCTGCGCCGGTCGGACCATCTGCCAGCGATGGTCATTGTCCGGCGCCAAGGGTTCAGCAACGATCAGTGGCCGCTCGTCGGGGCCAGCCTGCTGACCGTCCATTATCCCGCCGCCGGCAGGTTCGGGCAGGACCCGTCGGAAATCGTGCGCATGAAATTCTGCCCGCGGGAAGCCAATTCGATCGCCGCGCGGCTGCCGATGATTCCCCGCGACGCATTCGATTATCTATGGTTGCTCGACGTCCCCCCGCTACCGCCGGAGCTGCTCAATGGCTGGCAACTGGTGTGGGCGGGGGACGGATCGCGGTTGTTCAAGCGGCAGGATTCGGCCGCCGCAGCACCGCCGCCAGCGACACCCCAAACGGCAGCGGCACCCGGCCGATAAGCCACCGCTCGAACCCGAAGATGCCGCGCAACGCCCCGTTGACCGCGGCGCCCGGCAGGACATCGTCATTGGTCTTGCTGCCGATCAGCTTGCCCGCGACGCGCGCCGCCGCGACCAGCGGAAACAGCAAGGTGTTGAACGGCGACAGCAGTTGAATGTCATAGCCGGCTGCGCGGGCAATCCGGGCAATGTCGCGCTTGCGGTACCGGCGATGATGGTGATGAGCGCGGTCGTGCTCGCTCCACATCCACGGGTTGGCCGGGACGGTAAGGAGCAGCGCGCCGCCGGGCTTGAGCCGATCGCGGATCGCTTCCATCAGCCCCGCGTCATCCGCGACATGCTCGAGCACGTCGAGCAAAGCGATCAGGTCGTAATGGCCCGTCTTGAACGCCGACAGGTCGGGCAGCAGCACATTGCGGATCGGCTTGCCAAAGCGCTTGGCGGCGAGGGCGCGGGCGCCATCGTCCAGCTCGCTCGCTTCGACCACGCCAAACGCCGCCAGCATCGCCAGATTATGGCCAGTGCCGCAGCCCAGTTCGAGGATTCGGGCACGCTTGGGCGGCTTGACGACCCGGGCAATCAGCTCTCGCAGGATGCGCCCGCGGGCGATGAACCACCAATGCGTCGAATCGAGTTCGGCCATCCGGTCGAATGCGGCGCGTTCCATCAAGCGTCGCCGATGCGTTCGCGCACGACGTACAGTGGACGGCGCTTGGCCTCGGTCAGGATGCGTCCGACATATTCTCCGAGCACGCCAAGCGAGAGCAATTGCAGGCCGCCGAGGAACAGGATGGCGACCATCATCGACGCATAACCCGGAACGTCGATGCCGAACGCCAGGGTGCGCACGATGATGACTAGCGCATAAGCCAGCGCGCCGAGCGCGACCAACGCACCGAGATAACTCCACACGCGCAACGGGACGGTCGAGGCGGAGGTGATGCCATCGACGGCCAGCGTCCACAGCGTCCAGTAATTATAGTTGGTCTTGCCCAGCTTGCGCTCTTCGCGGTGGTAGCAGACCGCGGCGGAGCGGAACCCGGCCCAGGCGAACAAGCCCTTCATGAAGCGATTGCGTTCGGGCATGTCGCGGATCACGTCGACGACCTTGCGGTCGAGCAAGCGGAAGTCTCCGGCATGCTCGGGGATCTTGTCTGAGCTCAGCCAGTTGTGCGCGCGATAATATAAATCCGCCGTGATGCGCTTGGGCAGACTGTCGGTCTCTCGATTATCGCGCACACCGTACACGACGTCATTGCCCTCGCGCCACTTGGCGATCATCGCGCCGATCACTTCCGGCGGGTCCTGCAAATCGACGTCGAGCGGGATGACGGCCAGTCCACGCGCTTCTTCGAGGCCGGCGGTGAGCGCCGCTTCCTTGCCGAAATTGCGCGACAGCGACAAAGCGCGAACGCGCGGGTCGGCGGCATTGGCGGCACGCAGCTTGTCGATCGTCGAGTCCGTGCTGCCATCGTCAACGAACAATATCTCGAACGAGGCTGCAACCGGATCGGGAATCGCGGTAATGATTGGCACGACGCGGGCGAGGAAAGCGCCGATTGCCTCCTCCTCATCCTTGACCGGGACGATCAGGCTCAGTTCGCACGATTCCGTCATGCGTAAACGTACCGGCGGTGGAGCGCGAAGGTGATCAGCGGGGTGACCAGGACCATCGGCACCGTCGGCCACCAGGTCGGCCCGCCAAGGTGGTGGACCAGAAACCAGATGAAACCCTGGTTCACCACATAGCCGATTAGATTGACCGCGACGAAGCGCGAGGCGCGGACATGGTGGCGGTCGCGTGTGCCATGGCCGCGGAAGCTGAACACGCCGTGAGTGACATAGCTGACCAGCGAGAAGAACAGGAAGACGATCGTGAAGGCCACCATTGGCCTGAATCCGCCAAATTCGGCCAGCGCCCAATAGCTGGCCGCGACGGCAAGCGTGATGAGCCCGCCGGCGATGCCGTAACGCGCCATCTGCACGGCGATCGCGCGCCGTTCGGGCGCGAGGCGGTCGAGGGTCGAATGGATCATTTGCACCTGCGGCCCCAGCCGTTAGAGCGGGCGCGAAGTTTTGCAAGGGTCGCGCGGTGCTGGACAAGGTTAACGAGGTACTGGTTCGCCGATGGCGGCTGGTGGTGGTCATCGCCTGGCTGCTCTACGCCGCCTGGTATCTGTTCGACCGGTGGGGCGCGATCCACGCCTTCGCACTGGGTGATACGGACGATAATCTACGCCTCGCCCAGGTCCGCGCTTTACTGGACGGGCAGCGCTGGTTCGATCTTCGCCAGCACCGCCTCGACCCATTGCACGGCGGCGCCAACATCCATTGGTCGCGGCTAGTCGACTTGCCGATTGCCGGGCTGATCCTGGGGCTCAGGCCGCTGTTCGGCGGGATCCAGGCCGAGCGGTGGGCATCGGCATTCGCGCCCCTCATTCCTTTATTGCCGATGCTTGGCGCGCTGGCGCTGATCACGCGGCGGCTGGTCGATCCCCGGGCCGCCGTGCTGGCGCTGGCCGCTTTGCTATTCGCGGGCTCGACCGCCGGCATGGTCCAGCCGCTGCGGATCGACCACCACGGCTGGCAGCTGGCGCTGCTTGCCGTGTCGCTGGCCGGGCTGGCCGATCCAAGGCGCGCGCGGGGCGGAGTGATCGCCGGCGTGGCGAGCGCTTTGTCGCTGACCATCGGGCTGGAGCTGATTATCTACGCCGCGCTGATCGGCGTGGCGCAGGTGTTGTTCTGGGTCGTTGAGCGGGACGAGCGGCGGCGGTTGGTGGCCTATGCGGCAAGCCTGTCGGGCGGGACGGCGCTTGGCTTCCTGCTGTTCGCGTCCGACGCCAACCGCGGCGCAGTGTGCGATGCGCTGTCCAGCGTATGGCTGAGCGACGCGCTGCTCGGCGGCGGGCTGATTGCCGGGTTGGCGATGCTCAGGGTCGAAAAGTGGACGATTCGGCTGGGGCTGGCGGCGGCGGCGGGAATAGTCCTGGCCGCGTTCCACGCACTTGCCTTCCCGCATTGCCTGTCGCGGCTCGAAGGCGTTAGCCCGGAGGCGACCCAATTGTGGCTGAGCCACGTCAAGGAAGCGCGCCCGATCTATCGCCATGGGGCGGAGGTCGCGGCGCTGACCATGGCGCTGCCGATCAGCGGCCTGATCGGCTATGCGCTGCTGGTGTGGCGTGCGCGGGGCGAACCCGATCTGCTGCGCCGGACGCTGGCGGTGGCGGCGCCGGCTTTCACTGCGCTGGCTTTGCTGATGTGGCAGACGCGGACCGGCCCGGCGGCGCAGATGATGGCCATCCCCGGTTCGGTGGCGATCGTCTTCATCCTTGCGCCGCGTGCCTTCGCTTCGAACAATTCGGTGGTGCGGGTGCTCGGCACGGTTCTCGCGGTGGTCGCCGGGTTGGGCGCGCTGGTACCGCTTGGCAGTGACTATTTTCCAAAGGACAAGGTGACCGCGCTGGGCAAGCGGGTGGCAATCGCCAATCGCCGCTGCCCGACGCTGGCGGCGCTACGCCCGATCGCGCGCCAGCCGAAGGGCACGATCTTCACCTTCGTCGATTTCGGGCCACGGATTATCGCCATGACCCATCATGACGCGATCGCCGGCCCCTATCACCGCAACTATCCGGCGATCGTCGATTCGATGCTTGCCTTCCGTGGTGACGCCGCCCAGGCGCACCGCATCGTCGCCGACAAATATCATGCCGATTATCTGATGATCTGCCCCGACCAGTCGAGCGCGACGATCTTCATGGCCGAGGCGCCCAAGGGCTTTTACGTCCAGCTGGCGCGGGGCGAGGTGCCGGCGTGGCTGGCGCCAGTCGATCTTGGCCCCAATTCGCCATGGAAGATGTGGCGGGTGGTCGGCTAGCCGGCGAGGCCGGGCAGGCTCCGTTCGAGTCCGTCGAGCACGAACTGGGTGGCAAGCGCGGCGAGGATGACGCCGAGGATGCGGGTAATCATTGCTTCCAGCTTGGCGCCGATGAACCGCATCAGCGGACCCGCCGCGAGCAAAGCCAGCAGGGTCAGGACAAGCACCGCGGTCATTGCGCCGAGCACGACAAGGCTCTGCTCAAGGCCGTCGGCGCGGGCATTCAGAAGCATGATCGATGCGATCGAGCCGGGCCCGGCGATCATCGGGATGGCCATCGGGAAGACGCTGATGTCCTCCGCCTCGGGCGTGCCCTTGATCTCCTCGGCGCGCTCTTCCCGCCGCTCGGTGCGCTTCTCGAACACCATTTCGAGCGCGATGATGAACAGCATGATCCCGCCGGCGAGGCGGAAGGCGCTGAGCGAAATGCCCATGCGCGCGAGCAGCGGTTGGCCGAGCAGCGCGAAAAACAGCAGGATGAACCAGGCGACGAGGGTCGAGCGAATCGCCATGGCGCGACGGTGGGCGGCATCGGTGCCGCTGGTCAGCGACGCGAAGATCGGGGCGCAGCCAGGCGGGTCGACGATCACCAATAGGGTGAGGAAAGCCGAGGTGAACAGTTCGATCATAGCGCCTTGCCGTAGGCGAAGCGCTCGGAGCGGGCGGCCGAGACGAAGGTGTTGCGGATGAGGCAGGCGATGGTCATCGGCCCGACACCGCCCGGCACCGGGGTGATGGCGCCCGCCACTTCGCACGCCGAGGCGAAATCGACGTCGCCGACCAATCCGGCGTCGGTGCGGTTGATGCCGACGTCGATGACGGTCGCGCCGGGTTTGAGCCAGTCGCCCTTGACCATCTGCGCCCGCCCGACCGCGGCGACGACGATGTCGGCCTGGCGGACCACGGCGGGCAGGTCGCGGGTCTTTGAATGGGCGATGGTCACCGTGCAGCTCTGCTGGAGCAGGAGCAGCGCCATCGGCTTGCCGACGATGTTCGAGCGGCCGATGACGACGGCGCTCTTGCCCGATAGGTCGCTAAGCTCCGCTTGGAGAAGCTTGAGGCAGCCGAGCGGGGTGCATGGGACAAAGCCATGAAGGCCAATGGCGAGGCGCCCGGCGTTGACCGGGTTGAAGCCGTCGACGTCCTTGTCGGGGGAAATGCGGGTGATGACGACGCGCTCGTCGATCTGTGGCGGCAACGGCAACTGGACAAGGATGCCGTCAACCGCCGGGTCGGCGTTGAGCCTGTCGATCAGCGCGATGAGGTCGCCTTGCGATGTGTCGGCGGGCAGCTTTTGTTCGAAGCTTTCCATCCCCGCTTCGATCGTCGCCTTGCGCTTGGCGCGGACGTAGACGGCGCTTGCCGGATCTTCGCCGACCAGCACGACGGCGAGGCCGGGCGCGCGGCCGCTCGCCTGACGGAAGCGTGCAACTTCGCTGGCGACTTCGCCGCGCAGCGCGGCCGCGGCGGCCTTGCCGTCGATGATGCGTGCGGTCACGTCAGCGTTGGGCCGAACTCAAGCGCCATGCCCATGTTGAGCTTGCGCAGGACCTGCAGCGCGAGCAGCACGATCAGCGGCGAAAAATCGATCCCGCCGAAATCGGGCATCAGCTTGCGCACCGGGCGATAGAGCGGCGCGGTGAGGCGGTCGATTGCCCCGGTGACGGTGCGGACAAAGCCCGACTGCATGTTGATAACGTTGAACGCGATCAGCCAGCTGAACACAACCTGGGCGATGATCACCCACACCGCGAGTTGGAGGATCATGTCGATGATCTGAAAGATGGCTAGAAGCATGGCGCCCCTCTAGCGGCCCGCGGCGCAAGGGGCAATCAGGGGGCGAAGCGGTTGGGCATCGCCTCGGCAAGGATCAACGCGAAGCTGTCACCCGGCGCGACCCATTCGGCGAGTGGGGTCCAGCCGCCGGCCAAGAGTAGGAGACGGGCCCCGCGCTCCTCATATTTATGGCTGTTCTCGGTGTGGATGCTCGAGCCGCTGGCAAAGACAAAGCGCTGACCCGCGATAGTGAAGGCGACGTCGCGCGTGGCGACGAGATGCATCTCGATGCGCCCGAGCATGTCGTTCCACCGCGCTTGGTGAGCGAAGGCCTCGACGGGAATGTTGGCGCCAAGCTCGCGGTTGATGCGGTCGAGCAGGTTCAGGTTGAACGCCGAGGTGACCCCCTCTGGGTCATCATAAGCGGCGATCAGTTCGACAACCGGCTTGACCCGGTCCATGCCGATCAGCAGCCTGGAGCCAGTTCCGAGGATGGCGCGGAAATGCCGCAGTAAATCGGTCGCGCTGCGCGGCACGAAATTGCCAATCGTCGAGCCGGGGAAAAAGCCGAGACGAGCAAGGCCGTCGATCGCCGCCGGTAGCGCGAGATCGCCGGTGAAGTCTGCCTCGATCGGATACACCTTCAGTGCGTTGTGATCGGCTTCGAGGGCGGCGGCGCTGTCGCGCAGATAATCGCCGCTAATGTCGATCGGGACATAAGCGGCGGCGTCGATGGCGTCGATCAGCAGCCGAATCTTGGTCGCCGACCCGGCGCCGAACTCGACTACTGCGCCGCCCTTGCCCGCCGCCGCGGCGATGGCCCCCTTATGCGCCTCGAATAGAGCGGTCTCGACGCGGGTCGGGTAATATTCGGGCAGGCGAGTGATGTCGTCGAACAGCTCCGACCCACGGCGGTCGTAGAGCCAGCGGGCGGGAATCGCCGGGATCGGTTCGGCGAGTCCGGCCAGAACATCCGCGCGGAATTGCGGGTCGGCGGCTTCAGGCGTCGCGAGCAAGGCGGACCCCTGTGAACTGCCAACGCGCCGTGGGCGGGAAGAAGTTGCGGTAGGAGGCGCGGCTATGCCCGCGCGGGGTGGCACAGCTGGCGCCC
>JBDSMA010000062.1:0-12381 GCA_039916085.1 Sphingomicrobium sp. | reverse complement strand
CCGTTGCGCTGGGGCGCAGTGGGCGGCTGGTGATGGGCGTACCGTTCGCCGATTTCATCGCGCCCGGCCTGATCGTCATGGCGATGCTCCAGAACGCCTTCGCCAACTCGTCCTTTTCGCTGCTGGTGGGCAAGTTGCAGGGGACGATCGTCGATTATCTGATGCCACCGCTGTCGACCGGGGAGCTGATCGCCGGCTTGATCGGCGCCTCGGTCACCCGCGCCTTCCTGGTCGGCGGGGCGGTGTGGCTGGTAATGAGCTTCTGGCCCGGCGTGCACGTTGGCATGGCCCATCCGCTGTCCGCCTTGTGGTTCGGGCTGATGGGCGCGCTGATGCTGTCGTTTCTCGGCCTGATTACTTCAATCTGGGCCGAGAAGTTCGACCACGCCGCGGCCGTTAGCAACTTTGTCGTCGCGCCGCTGTCGCTTCTGTCGGGGACATTTTATTCGGTCAATCAACTGACGCCCGCGTTCCGCGCGGCAAGCCACGCCAACCCGTTTTTTTATATCATCTCCGGCTTCCGCCATGGTTTTCTGGGGACCAGCGATTCGCCGATCCTGGTCGGGGCGGTCGGGCTGCTGGCGCTGAATATCGCGCTCGGCGCGACCTGCTACGCGTTGCTCAGGAGCGGGTGGAAAATCAAGAATTGAATGTTTCCAGCCGGATGAACGTTCCATCTCGCTGAACGTTGGATAACGGTCGTGTTCAGGGTCGGAACAAGCGCCGGGGTGCACAAGAGGGCATCAAACGTTCTCGTGAAGGAGAGAGATTATGCGTAAGTTCCTTATTTCCGCCGCGTTGCTTGGTTCGGGCGTCGCCATTGCCTCGCCGGCCGCCGCTCAATGGGCCCCCCAACCCCAGGCCTATGGCTACCAGAATGGCTATCAAAACGGCTACGGCTATCAAAATAACTATGGCGCTGTGCGCTCGTACCAGGCGCGGATTCAGCGGGCTCATCAGCAGATCCATCAGCTCGGCAATTCGCGGCGCCTGTCGCGCGGCGAGTTCATGCAACTCAATCGCCAAGTCGACCAGCTCGAGGCGCGGCTGAGCTATGCCGCGCGTCGTGGCCTCAACCGTGGTGAAGCCTATAATATCGAGCGCGGCCTGGCCCAGCTCGAGCGCAATATCCAGCGCCAGGCGAGCTACGGCTATGGCTACAATGACCATCACGGAAACCAGTACGGTTACAACCAATATGGCAACGGCCAGTACGGCTACCAGAATGGCTATGCCCAAATCCGCAATGACCAGGACCGCGACGGTCGTGACGACCGCTACGAAGACGACCGTGGCAGCGAGCACGACGACTAAGCTCGGCGACCACCAGGGTCTATGACACCAAGCGAAGGGCGGGCCCGTACAAGGGTCCGCCCTTTTCTTTTGACCTGGCAAAAGGGGCGGCGGTATAGGCGCTGGCGGCGGCCGGGCGGCCGCATATTTGCCATCCATTGCCCCAAGGAACGCTGCCCATGGCCATCACGCCGCTCATGCCCGTCTATCCGCGCTGTGGCGTCAGGCCGGTCAGGGGCGAGGGGGTGTTCCTTTATGGCGAACAAGGCGAGCAATATCTCGACTTCGCCAGCGGCATCGCCGTCAATTTGCTCGGCCACAACCACCCGCATCTGACCAAGGCGATCCAGGACCAGGCGGCGACGCTGATCCATGTCTCGAACCTCTATGGCAGTCCTCAGGGCGAGGCGCTGGCCCAGCGGCTGGTCGACCTGACCTTCGCCGACACGGTATTCTTCACCAATTCGGGCGCCGAGGCGGTCGAGTGCGCCATCAAGACCGCGCGCCGTTACCACCACGCCAAAGGCAATCCGCACAAGCACGACCTGATCACTTTCTCCAATGCGTTTCACGGGCGGACGATGGCGACCATCAGCGCGACCAATCAGGAGAAATTGCGCGATGGCTTCGCTCCGCTGTTGCCGGGCTTCACGGTGGTCGAGTTCGACAATCTCGAGGCGGCGCTGGCGGCGGTAGATGAGCATACCGCGGGTTTTCTCGTTGAGCCGGTGCAGGGTGAAGGCGGCATTCGCCCGGCGTCGCAGGCTTTCATGGCCGGGTTGCGCAAGGCGTGCGACGAGCGGGACCTGATGCTGGTGCTAGACGAGGTCCAGTGCGGAATGGCGCGCACCGGTACGCTTTATGCCCATGAACACTATGGCATCGTCCCTGACATTCTCGCCTCGGCCAAGGGCATCGGCGGCGGTTTCCCGCTCGGCGCCTGCCTGGCGACCGAGAAAGCGGCATCGGGGATGGTCGTCGGCACCCACGGCTCGACCTATGGCGGCAACCCGCTGGCGATGGCCGCCGGCCAGGCTGTGCTCGATGTGGTCGCCAATGACGAATTTCTCGCCCATGTCCGGGCGATGGGCGACCGCTTGCGTTCGGCATTGGAGCAGATGATCGGCAATCATGACCAGCTGTTCGACAGCGTGCGCGGCAAGGGGTTGATGCTCGGCCTCAAAATGAAGACCGACAGCCGGGCATTCGTCGGCTGGCTGCGCGGCCAGGGGTTGCTGACCGTTGCGGCGGGCGACAACGTCATGCGCATTCTGCCGCCGCTGATCATCGAGGAAGAGCATATCAAAATGTTCGTCGAGCGGCTGTCGCAGGCAGCGTCCCTGTACGAAGTGCCCGAGGCGGCATGACCTTGCGCCATTTCCTTACCCTGAGCGATGCCGGCGCCGACGGCGTCGGGGCGATGCTGGGGGAGGCGATGGCGCGCAAGGAAGCCCGCGCCAGCTGGCCGAAGGGCAAGCCCGACGCCGATGCGCCGCTCGCCGGCCATGTGCTGGCGATGATCTTCGAACAGCATTCGACGCGGACCCGGATCAGCTTCGATCTCGCCATGCGGCAGCTCGGCGGATCGGTCGTCGTGCTGGATTCGGGCTCATCGCAGCTTGGCCGCGGGGAAACGCTGGCGGATACGGCGCGGGTTGTGTCGCGCTTCGCCGATGCGATCATGGTGCGCACCGACAGCCACGCCAAGGCCGAGGAACTGGCCGCGATAGCCACCGTGCCGGTGATCAATGGGCTGACCGACCTTGCCCATCCGTGCCAGCTGCTGGCCGACATGTTGACGGTGATCGAGCGCAAGGCGCGCCTGGCGGGGACGAAGTGGGCGTGGATCGGCGACGGCAACAATGTGTGCAATTCGCTGATCGAGGCGGCGTCGCTGATGGACTTCGCGCTCAATGTCGCGACGCCGAGCGGGTTCGAACCCGACCCGACGCTGTCGGCGGTCGCCAATCTGCGCGATGACATCTTTTTCGGCGACATTCCGCTGGAGGCGATCGACGGCGCCGAGGTGGTGGTGACCGACACCTGGACGTCGATGGGCCAGGACGAGGACGAGTATCGCCGCGAGTGCTTCGCCCCGTTCCGGGTCGACGAGGCCCTGATGGCGCGGGCGGCGCCCGACGCGATGTTCCTCCATTGCCTGCCGGCGCACCGCGGCGAGGAAGTGACCGATGGGGTGATCGACGGTCCCGCTTCCGCCGTCTGGATCGAGGCCGAGAACCGGCTCCACGCCCAGAAGGCACTGCTCCTGTGGCTGTTTGGCAAACTCTGACCCCAATGAACGTCAATGCGAGCGGTGCGAATCAATCCATATTGCGCCGGGTCGTTTCGTTGCCGCGCTCCTCGCAATGACGATTGAGGAGTGTTCGTGAGCGACCCTATGACCCTGTCGTCCGATGTCGCGCTTGGCGTCACGGTTCCCGCGCGTCACGCCCGCGGCCGAGCGGCGCGGATCGACCGCACCCTCGATGCGATTCTGGCCAATCACCGTTACCCGCCGGTCATCGAAACCCTGTTGGCCGAAGCGCTTGTGCTGTCGGCGCTGCTCGGGTCGATGCTCAAGGATCCCGGCGGGCAGATGACGCTGCAGGCGCAAACCGAAACCGGCATCGTCGACCTGCTGGTGTGCGATTACATGGGCGGTGAGCTGCGCGGTTACGTTCGCCACGATCCCGAGCGGCTGGCCGAGGCCGGGCCGCACCCGAGCCTGTTCGCGCTGTTCGGCAAAGGCTACCTCGCGATCACCTTCGATCAACCGGCGACCGACGAGCGCTATCAGGGAATTGTACCGCTGGAGGGCGACGGGTTGGCCGAAGCGGCGCAAAGCTATTTCAGCCAGTCGGAGCAGATCCCCTCGATTGTCCGGCTGGCGGCGCGCAAGGATGACGCCGGCTGGGTCGCGGGCGGACTGATGTTCCAGCATTTGCCAGAGGGCGAAGAAGGCCGCGACCGGCTTCACACCCGGCTAGACCACCCGGAATGGCCGCACGTCGCGGTGATGGTCGGGTCGGTCAAGGCCGATGAGCTGACCGACCGCGCGCTGCCGCTCGACGATTTGCTGTGGCGATTGCTGCATGAGGAACCCGAGATTCGGGCGCTCGAGCCCATCGCGCTGACCAAGGGGTGCCGCTGCAGCCCCGACTATATTGCTTCGGTCATCGCCCGTTTTCCGGAGGATGAACGAGCGGCAATGGCTGGCGATGACGGCCTGATCCGAGTCGATTGCGCCTTCTGCGCGACGAACTTCCCGATCGACCTGGCGAAAGCCGGATAAGCCTTATGGCGATTTTTAATCATCTACATTAGATTCGCGGGGATGATTCGCAGGCTTTCTTCTCGCGCGCTACTGGCCGTCATCGCCCTGATCGGCGCCGGCATGGCCGCGGCGATGGCGTCCGGTTCGCCCGGATTGCCGCGCGCGATGACTCCGGCGCTGCCCGGACTGTGGGACGTCAGCCACTCGGCCGATGGCAAGAATGCCGAACGGGTGTGCCTGCCCGACCCGTCGATGCTCGCCCAGTGGGAGCATCGCAGCGGGCGCTGCACCCGGGTCGTGATCGAGGATTCGGGCACCAAGGCGGTGATTCAATATACTTGCGCCGATGGCGGCTTCGGCCGCTCCGACCTCACGCTGCTGACCCCGCGAACGCTCAGGATCGCCACCCAAGGCATCTCCCAAAGTTATCCGTTCGCCTACACGCTGCACGCCCGGCGTGTCGGCGATTGTCCGACGCATTAAGCGCCCGTTTACCTTGTCGGGGCTAAGACAGATGCGTGCCGGGTTCGGCACGTTTTCCTCCCTGGCGGGCTAACCCCCGCAACCTGGGCCGCCCCGCCGTCTGGCGACAGGGCGGCTCTCTTTTTTGCGCCGAGCCACCCTCGCCATTTCACGTCGCGCGTTTTGCGTCGCGCGCACCGGGGCGCTAGAGCGCGCTTCATGTGGTCATTCATCGCCAAAGCCGCCTTCGCCGGTCTTACCGTCGCGCTTGTCACGGTAATCGCCAAGCGCCACCCGGGGTGGGGTGGGCTGCTCGCCGCGCTGCCGCTGACGTCGATTCTGGCGCTCGGCCTGTTGTGGATCGACACGCGTGACGAAGCCAAGGTCGCGTCGCTGTCCAGTTCGGTGCTGACGTTCATTCTGCCGTCGCTTCCGCTATTCATCGTCCTGCCACGGCTGCTGCGCGCCGGGCTCGGCTTCTGGCCGACGATGGTGCTGTGTATCGCCGGCACGCTCGCGCTCTACGCGCTGACTTTCTGGGCATTGCCGAAGCTGGGCGTGCGCGCATGAGGCGCAAGGCGGTCGTCTTGCTGTCCGGGGGGCTCGATTCGATGGTCTGTGCCGCGCTGGCGCGGGAAAGCGGGTTCGACGTGCTGGCGTTGACCATCGATTATCACCAGCGCCACCGGGTCGAACTGGCCGCCGCCCGGCTAATCGCGGCGCGCCTGGCCGACCGCCACCTCATTGTCCCGCTCGATCTCAGCGCGTTCGGCGGATCGGCGCTCACCGACGACGCGCTGAGCGTCAACAAGGATGGGGTCGGCGAGGGCATTCCGATGACCTATGTCCCGGCGCGCAACACGGTGTTTCTCAGCGTGGCGCTGGCGTGGGCCGAAGCCGAGGGCGCGCGCGACCTGTTCGTGGGGGTCAATGCGCTCGATTATTCGGGTTACCCCGACTGCCGCCCGGCGTTCATCGCGGCGTTTCAGGCCCTCGCCAACCAGGCGACCCGGGCCGGCGCCGAAGGAGACCCGTTCACTGTCCACGCCCCGCTGCAGTATTTGTCGAAGGGCGACATCGCCCGCGAGGCCCAGCGGCTTGGACTCGACGCCGGGCTTAGTCATAGCTGCTACGACCCGGACGAGGATGGCGGCGCGTGCGGGCTATGCGATGCGTGCCGGCTCCGCGCCAAGGGTTTCGAAGAAGCTGGGCTGCCGGACCCGACGCGTTACGCGGCAAAGCGATGAGCTACGCCGTCAAGGAAACGTTCCTGACGCTTCAGGGCGAAGGGATGCAGGCCGGCAGCCGCGCCGTGTTCCTGCGCTTCGCCGGTTGCAATCTGTGGAGCGGGCGCGAGGAGGATCGCAGGAAAGCGATTTGCCGCTTTTGCGACACCGATTTCGTCGGCACCGACGGCGCCGGGGGTGGAAAGTTCGCTAATGCCGAAGCCCTGGCCGCTCAGGTCGAAGCGTTGTGGGGGGAGGGGACCGAGCGGCGGCTGGTAGTCGTCACCGGCGGCGAGCCGATGCTTCAACTCGACACGGCGCTGGTCGATGCGCTCCACGCGCGGGGCTTTCGGGTTGCGGCGGAAAGCAACGGCACTCTGGCTGCGACCCCGGGAATCGACTGGCTGTGCATCAGCCCCAAGGCGGGCAGTGACGTCATCCAGCGGTCGGGCGACGAGCTCAAGCTGGTGTGGCCGCAGGACGGGATCGATCCCGGAGTGCTAGAGGGCTGGGCATTCGATCATTTCCTCGTCCAACCGATGGACGGGCCGCAGCGAGCTCTCGCCGAGAAGGCGGCGATCGCTTTGGCGATGGCCCGCCCGACGTGGCGCCTGACCATCCAGGCGCACAAAGTAGTGGGATTGGCCTAACGCAGGCAGCTGTTCTTGACCTCGCCGTCGCGGCCGTAGCATTTGGCCGGGAATCGCGGAAGGACCGGGGCGGGGACATAGAGGGGCGGTGTGATCCAGAAACGGTCAGCGGCGGGAATCAGGCTGTTGCGGAATTCCTGCATCCGGTTTTGCGCCACCTGGAACAGGGTTCCGCGCGGCGCGAACATGACGTCGCGGCCGATCAACCCCGCCGCATGACAGAACCCCAGCAGCGCGTAGAGCGACGAGAAGCCGTTGTAGGTGCGCGTATTGTAGAGGTCGAACGCCTTGATCCCGGCCGCCGGGCCAAGGGTCCGCGTGAAATAGCCGATCAACGCATTGTAGGCGATTTTCATCTCGGGACCGTGGTTGACCAGCATCGCGTTGTAATTCTCGACCGCGTCGACCAGCGGCATGGCCTGACATTGCAGCGCCGCGACGTTGAGACCAGCGCGCAGGTTCCACAGCATTGCCGCCGAATATTCCAGCGGGGTGGCGCCGGGGATGGGCAGGACGATGCCGGGCTCGGACCCGGTCACCGGCGGTCCGCGGAAGTCTGGCGCGGAAACGAACACCTGAGCCGTCGCGGCGACCGGCGTGATCACCAGCGCCAGGGCCAACGCGCAGCGTTTCAGCCCTGATGTGGCGAAGCTGGATTTGCGAACCGGAGCGGGCATGGGTGGCTGACCTTCATCGCACGAACGCGCCGGGCGGCGGTTCTGGTTTTGACGATGGAGTCTAGGGCCTTAACCCTAGCTGACAAGTCGGGACGCAAGAAAAAGGGCCGCCGGACAATGCCCGGCAGCCCTTTCTTTTCCCATCGCCGACAAGCCGGCGAAAGTGCGATTACTTAGTGTTGGTGGTCGCGTTCATGGTCATGTTGGCGTCCATGTTCGCATCCATCGCCATATTGGCATCCGCATTGGCGGTTGCGTCAACGGCAGTGGTATCATTGGCGACGACATTCTCAGTGGTGAGCGTCTCATCGACATTCATCGTATTTTCAGCGGCTTGGTTCTTGCTGCAAGCCGAAACCGCCAGGGCTGCCGTGGCAACCAGGATAAGAGCACGCATTCAAAACTCCCTAGATTATAGAGATTTGCTGCGGGACCCCCCGCTTTGCAAATCGCGCGCACAATAGTCGGGATGGCCTATCCCCTCAATCGATTTGTCACTTATCCGATAAATCATTGATAAATAAGTTAAAATTCGCCTTCAACGCGTCGTCGAGAGGCTCCATCGCATCGCTTTGGCCAAGCGCCGAGAGGCTTGTCACGCCATAATCGGCGATCCCGCACGGGATGATTCCGCCGAAATGGTCAAGGTCGGTAACGACGTTGATTGCAAATCCGTGAAGTGTCACCCAGCGCTTCACGCGAACCCCGATGGCGCCGATTTTCGCCTCGTTCGCGCCACGTCCGGTCCAGATGCCGATACGCCCGGGCTCGCGCCGCGCGGCCACCCCCAGATCGCCGAGGGCGGCGATCATCCACCCTTCGAGGCTATGGACGAATCGGCGGATGTCGCGGCCGCGCGTTTCAAGGTCTAGCAGAACATAACCAACCCGCTGGCCCGGCCCATGATAGGTATAGCGCCCGCCGCGCCCGGCTTCGAACACCGGGAGGCCGAGTGGGTTGAACAGTTCGGCCGGGTCGGCGCTGGTGCCGGCGGTGAACAGCGGCGGATGCTGAAGCAGCCAGATGAGTTCGCCTGCTTCGCCCGCCCGGATTGCGACTGCGCGCGCCTCCATCGCGGCGAGCGCCTCGGGATAAGCGGTAAGCCCGTCGCTGACGCGCCATTCGATTTCCTCGGTCATCGCGGCTTCCTTGTGCCGTGCCGTGCCGCGGGGCAAGGCCGATTGCCAGCGGCGTGGCGGCTGCTAGGCTCAAGCGAACAATTTTCAACGGGTGGGAAATATGGTGACAGTGTCAATTGGACGCGCATGGGAAGAGACCAAGGCGTTTGTCGCGCGGGACAAGCGGTTGCTGGTGCCGCTCGCGCTGGGCCTAATCGTATTGCCAACTGCCGTGGTCGGGCTGGTCGCTCCGGGCGCTCAATTGGGTGGGCAGGAAAAGGATCTCACGGGCGCTGTCCTGACCCTGGTCGACGCGCTGATCGGGCTGATCGCGCAACTGACGGTGATCAGGTTGGCGCTCGGCTTCAGTGGCTCGCTCGGCGACGCGATCCGGCTGGCGGTGGGGCGCCTGTGGATCCTGCTGGCGGCGATGGCGATCCTCGTCCTGCCGTTCGTTCTGCTGAGTGTCACAGTCGGAGGCGTTGTCGATCCCAAGGGCGGGGCGGTGGCCAGCGGGGTCAAGGGCGTCGCTGCGGTCTTCCTGCTGGTGACAACCGGGGTGTTCATCTGGCTGGCAGTGCGCGTGTTGCTGGTGTCGGTCGTGACGATGGCCGAGGAACATGGCCCGGTCGCCCTCCTCAAGCGCAGCTTCGCGATCACGCGCGGCCACTTCTGGCGCTTGCTCGCCTTCGTCCTGCTGATGCTCGCCGCGTTTTTGGCGCTGATCGTGGCGGTTGGTGTGGTTGGCGCGGCGCTGGTCACTGCGCTGTTCGGGGCGCCCGACCCAATGACCATCGGGGCGCTCATCGTGGGGCTGTTGTCGGGCCTGGTCCAGGCCGGCGTGGCGGTGGTCTATGTCGCAATGATCAGCCGGATCTACGCTCAGTTGGCCGCGGCGCAGGCCTAGGTGTTCAGGACCACCGCGCCACTGGCGGCAGGCTCATCAGGATGGCGTCGATGTTGCCGCCGGTCTTGAGGCCGAACAACGTACCGCGATCGTAAAGCAGGTTGAACTCGACGTAGCGGCCACGGAACTCGAGCAGGGCGTCCATGTCCGCATCGGTGAAGTTCATTCCCATCCGCTTTCGTACGATCTGCGGATAGATGTCGAGGAACGCTTCGCCGACCTCGCGGGTGAAGGCGAAATGAGCGTCGAAATGATCCTCCAGCCGATCGTAGAAAATACCGCCAACGCCGCGCGGGCAGTCGCGGTGAGGAATCCAAAAATACTCTTCCGCCCACTTTGAAAAGCGCGGGTAGAAGGTCGGGTCGTGCGCTGCGCAGGCGGCGCGCAGCCGGGCGTGGAAGTCATCGGTGTCCTCTTGATAAGGGATCGCCGGGTTCAAATCGGCGCCGCCCCCGAACCAGCGCCGGGTGGTCGTCAGGAAACGCGTGTTCATGTGCACTGCCGGGACGTGCGGATTGGCCATGTGCGCGACCAGGCTGATGCCGGTGGCGAAGAAGCTCGGGTCGTCCTCGGCGCCGGGGATCGAGGCGGCGAACTGCGGGCTGAAACGGCCGCCGACCGACGATACATTGACCCCGACCTTTTCGAATACCGTGCCGTTCATCTGTCCGCGCACGCCGCCGCCGCCGGGTCTGTCATCTTCCTCGGTCCGATCCCACGGCGTGAATTCGAATATTGCATCGCTGCCGGCTTCCCGCTCGATCGCCTCGAACGCGCCGCAAATGCGGGTACGGAGCGCTTCGAACCAGTCGCGTGCGGCAATTTGCTGGTTATCGAGAGGGGTCATGCGGGCAATCCCTTGGTTTGGCGAAGCGCCTCGCCGAGGCCGAGAGCGGCGGCGCTGGCGAGGTTGAACGAGCGCACCTCGCGCCGGATCGGCAGCCGGACTGCCGCGTGGCACGCTGCCGCGATCTCACGTGGTACGCCGCCCGATTCCTGGCCGAACAGCAAAATATCGTCGCCGCGAAAGGCGAAATCATAGGGCGAGGCATCGGCCTTGGTGGTGAACAGGATCAGCCGGCCGTCGCCGATCGCGGCGCGGAAGGCGTCGAAGTCCGCATGACGCTCGACTTCGACCTCGTCGATATAGTCCATTGCCGTGCGCCGGACGCGCTTGTCGTCCCACGCGAACCCCATCGGCTCGATCAGGTCGACGCCGACGCCCAGGCAAGCGCCAAGGCGCAGCACCGCCCCGACATTGCCGGCAATTTCGGGCTGATAAAGGGCGATGCGCATGGTTCGCCGGTTAGTCCGGCGGCGCGGTGAAATCCATAGCAGCGGTAAGTCTGCAATTTCGCCATTTGCATCGGCCAAGCGAGGCGCTATCAGGCCCGCCAATCGGTCCCGGGGGCAATCCAACCGGGAACTGTACCCAAACCTTGCGACTAAGGGTGAGCATGGCCACGCTGGAAGAGACCAACGCCGCGCACGTCGAGGCCGACCACAGCCTCCGCCGCCGCGACTTCATCAACATCGCCGCAGTCAGTTTTGCCGGCGTCGGCGCGGTTGCGGTGGTCGTGCCGCTGGTCAGCCAGATGAACCCATCGGCCGATGTGCTGGCGCTGGCCTCGATTGAAGTCGATGTCTCGAAAATCGCGCCGGGACAGGGGATTAAGGTCAGCTGGCGCAAGCAGCCAGTATTCCTGCGCAACCTGATGCCGAAAGAAATCGCCGAGGCCAATGCCGTCGACATCACGACGTTGCGCGACCCACAAACATTGGCCGAGCGGACCAAGCCGGGGAAGGAAAACTGGCTGATCACGATGGGTGTGTGCACGCATCTTGGCTGCGTTCCATTGGGTATCAGCGAGGGCGAGAATCGCGGGCCGTTCGGCGGTTATTTCTGCCCGTGCCACGGGTCGGCCTATGACACCGCGGCCCGCATTCGCCAGGGGCCGGCGCCGCTCAACCTGCAGGTGCCCAATTATGAATTCACGTCACCGACCGTCGTGACGATCGGCTAAGGGGGATATAAGCGCCATGAGCTTTGCCTGGGCCAAGCCCTATGAACCCAAGACCGAGCTGGGCCGCTGGTTTGATGAGCGGCTGCCGTTGCCGCGCCTGGTCTATGGCGCCGTCGGCGGCGGCTATCCGGTGCCGCGCAATCTCAACTATTTCTGGAATTTCGGGGTGCTATCGGGGATTTTCCTGACCATCCAGATCGTCACCGGGATCGTGCTGGCGATGCATTATTACGCGTCGTCCGACCAGGCGTTCAATTCGGTCGAGCATATCATGCGCGACGTCAACGCCGGGTGGATGCTGCGCTATGCCCACGCCAATGGCGCCAGTTTTTTCTTCGTCGCGGTCTACATCCATATTTTCCGCGGGCTGTTTTATGGCAGCTACAAAGCGCCGCGTGAGCTGATCTGGATGCTGGGCCTGGTCATCTATCTGTTGATGATGGCGACGGCGTTCATGGGCTATGTCCTGCCGTGGGGCCAGATGAGCTATTGGGGCGCGCAGGTCATCACCGGCTTCTTCAGTGCCTTCCCGGTGGTCGGCGAGCCGATCCGCATCTGGCTGCTTGGCGGCTTCGCCCCCGACCAGGCCGCGCTGACCCGCTTCTTCTCGCTCCATTATCTGTTGCCGTTCGTCATTTTCGGGGTGGTCATTCTCCACATCTGGTCGCTCCACATCCCGGGCTCGGGCAACCCCACCGGGGTCGATGTCAAAGACGAGAAAGACACGCTGCCGTTTCATCCGTTCTACAC
>JBDSMA010000061.1:0-16334 GCA_039916085.1 Sphingomicrobium sp. | reverse complement strand
GGCTCGAAGCCAATCTGCCGGACAGCGAGTGGGCCGCGGGGGACGCCTTCACCCTCGCCGACTGCGCCGCCGCCCCGGCCCTGTTCTACGCCGACTGGGTCGACGAAATCGGCCCGTCGCGGCCCCGTCTCGCCGCCTACCGCGCCCGCCTCCTCGCCCATCCGGCCGTCGCCCGCGTGGTCGACGAAGCCCGACCCTACCGGGCTTACTTCCCGCTCGGCGCGCCCGATCGCGATTGACGTCGAAATGTAACTTTGTATCGTGGCCGCCCCCGTCTGGAGTAGCTCACCATGCGACTGATCGTCCTGCCTGCCCTCGCCGCGCTCGCCGCAGGCGCCCCCCAGGCCCCGGATCCGCGCGGGGTCGACCGCGACGAAACCCTGCTCACTGTCAGCGCCACCGGCCGATCGGAAACCCGCCCGGACGAGGCGCGCTTCTCGCTCGGCGTCAACACGCTCGCCGGTTCGGCCGCCGATGCAACCACGCTCAACAATGCCAAGATGGCAAAGGTGACGTCGGCCCTGACCGGCTTCGGGATCAAATCTGACGACCTCCAGACCCAGAACCTCGGCCTCAATCGTATCGACTATGGCAAGGACCGTGGCCGGTTCCAGGCCAACAACACCCTCAGCGTTCGCCTCAAGGACCTCAGCCGGGCCAGCGCCGCCATCGCCGCCGCGACCGACGCCGGCGCCAACCTCCTGTCCGGCCCAAGCCTGCGCGTTTCCGATGCCGAAAAAGCGAGCATGTCGGCTTATGCCGCCGCCTATCGCGCCGCCCGCCAGCGCGCCGACGCTTATGCCGCCGCGGCCGGGCTCAAGGTTTCCCGGGTGCTCGCCATTCGTGACGGCGGCCAATCGGGCGGAGGGCCGGTTACGATGGACGCGATGGAGCAGTACGCACCGCCATCGGTTGTCTCACAGACGATGGCCGCCCCGGCCCCACCTCCGCCGCCGTTCAACCCCGGCGTCAACACCAGCATGGTCAGCGTCCGGGTCGATTTCGCGCTGAAATAGAAAGCCTTTTCCTCAAGCGAACGCACGCGACCCCTTGAGCAACGTATAGGCCTCGATCACCGCGCGCAGCTTCGCTTCGAACCTGCGGTCGCCGCCGTTGCGGTCGGGGTGGAAGCGGCGGACCAGTTCCGAATAGCGCTTCCGCAAGGCCATCCGGTCGATATCGTCGTTGAGCCCAATCACACCCAGCGCGTGCTGCTCGGCCCCGCTGAATCGCTCGCTCCGGTCGCGCGTCCCACCCGGCCGGAACCGCGCTGAAATGGCGTCGAGCGGGTCGGAAAAGTCGCTCCACGCCGGGACCGGATCGGCGCCGAGATGCGCAAAGGGCCGGCTGACCCGCTCCCAGCCGGCGATCGGCGATTGCGCCGCCTCGATCTCGTCAACAGTCATGCCGGTGAAATAGTTATAGCGCGCATTGTGGGCGCGGACATGATCGAGGCACAGCAGGGTATAGGCGCCCGGCCCGTCGAAATCGCCCGGGGTCAGCGGCGCGCGATACTCGCCGGTCCCGCCGCAGCCGGGGACGGCGCACCGCCCTTGCGCTCCTTCGACCCTGCCGTGCCATTTCGATTGCCGCGTCGCCACCGACTTCCTCGCTCGTGAAACAAGTCTATATAGGGGCGATGAACGAGGCTTCCACCGCGCCGGTTGCACGAGACATCAAGGCCCGGCTGACCGCCGCCCTCGCCCCCACCCGCCTCGACCTCGAAGATCAGAGCGCGCAGCACATCGGCCACGCCGGCCACGACCCGCGCGGCGAAAGCCACTTCGCGCTGACAATCGAAAGCGCGGCGTTCGAAGGGAAGACGCGGATCGACCGGCAGCGGCTGGTCTTCGCCGCGCTCGGCGGCCTGATGCACGACCGCATTCACGCCCTTACCATCAAGGCGCTGGCGCCGGGGGAATGAATGGACCCGTCATCCCGGGCCGACCCGGAACCCGCCCACTTCATTCGACCAGAAGGGCGGAAAATCCGTGAAACTTCGGCTTAAGGCCGTGGGCGCATTTTCCGTCCTGTACCGTCCGCTTTCGACCCAAAGCGGACATTAGATACCGAGCACCGAGGCTGATCCCAACCATTGATGTAGCGAGCTTGCAGATCCGGGCGTAGCGCCGGATTATACCACAACGGCATTCTCGGAAGAGCAGAAGTGTCGCCAAGCCACGTCTCCTAGTGTTAAAGAGTTGCGGGGGCAGGATGGCAAGTTCAGCAACGGAAGTTTTCATCTCCTATAAGGCCGAGGATCGCGCCCGGCTGAGTCCGCTGGTGAAAGCGCTGGAGGCCGAGGGATTCGCGGTGTGGTGGGACGCCCACATTGGCGGCGGCACCGACTGGCGTGAAGAAATCCAGCAGCGTCTCGACGCCGCCCGCTGTGTGGTTGTCGCGTGGAGCGAGCGCTCGGTTGGTCCCGAAGGACAATTCGTGTGCGACGAGGCAGCCCGGGCCAAGAAGGCCGGCAGCTATGTCCCGATCAAGATCGACGAAGTCGATCCACCGCTCGGCTTCGGCGGCGTCCAGGCGCTGTCCTTCATTGGTTGGAAGGGCAAGCGGAGCGATCCGCGCTTTCGGGCGCTAGTCAGCGCGGTCAGCACGCACCTTGAGGGCGAGGCGCCGGTAGTCCGGCCAACGGCGGTCGCCCAACCGAAAGTGTCGCGTCGCACAGCGCTTGCCGGCGGTGTCGGCGCGCTGGCCGTTGCTGGGGTTGGCGGCTGGGCGCTGCTCAAACCGGGCGCGGCAGCGGCGTCGGACCGGATCGCGGTGATGAGTTTTTCCAATATGTCGGGTGACCCGGGCCAGGCTTACTTCTCCGACGGGATCGCCGAGGAGTTGCGCGGCGCGCTGTCGCGAGTCGGAATGCAGGTCATCGGGCGGGCGTCATCGGACGCTGTTAAAGACCTCGATACGCAGGCCGCTGCAGCCAAACTCGGCGTCGCCAACATCCTCACCGGCAGCGTCCGCCGGTCGCCCGATACGATCCGCGTCGGCGCGCAGCTCGTGAATGGCAAGGACGGGGTCGAGAAATGGGCCCAGACCTACGACCGCGCGCCGGGCGACACGATCAAGATCCAGACCGACATCGCGTCCCAGGTGGCGAGCGCGCTGAGTATCGCGCTGGGCGCGGCAAAGACGGCCGCGCTGACGCTCGGCGGTACCGCTAATGCCAAGGCGCAAGATTTAATCCTGGAAAGTCGGAAGTTAGCCCGCGAGTCGACCTCCGCGGATAGTTTTCATCAGAGGATTGCATTGGCCGATGCCGCGATCCGTCTCGATTCGAACTACGCCGATGCCTACGTAGCCAGGGCCGCTGCGCTTACCACCTTGGCGATACTCTTCAGCGAGCCGGCCAAGGTCGACAGCCAACTCGCCCAAGGTGAAGCGGCTGCTCGAAAGGCGATCGCAATTGCGCCACGCCTAGGTTCCCCGCACGCAGTGCTCGCCTTCAATGCACAAGGCCACCTCGATTTCCGAGGCGCTCTGCGAGAAACGAAAACCGCCCTCGCGCTCTCGCCCAATGACCCCGGCGTTTTGGGCACCGCGTCTCGGAACCTGGCACTTCTCGGCAATTCCAACGAGGCGATGCAGGCGGCCGAACGAGGCATGTCTCTCGATCCCCTGAACGCTGGGCTTCCTAGCTCCAGGGCAGAGATGCTCTTCAACTTGCGGCGCTATTCGCAGGCCATTGAAGCCGCGCAGCACGCCTTGCGTCTCGCGCCTCGCCTATCGATGCCACACGTATTCATCGGCGACGCTTTCCTTCAGCTTGGTAAGCCGAATCAGGCGAAGACCGAATACGACATGATCGGCGCCGACAACCCCTTTCGCGAGGTGCGCCTGGCACTTCTCGCAGCCCGCACTGGGGATCATGCCGGAGCTGAACGTTTGACGGCCCAGGTGAAGCAGCGACTTGATGTCACGATGAACTATCAGTGTGTAGAGGTCTACGCGCAGCTAGGGGACAAGGATCGGGCCTTTGCCGAGTTGGGGGAAGCATTTCGCGCGAAGGATTCGGGGCTGGCTTATCTTAAGGTCGACCCATTCCTCGATCCCATCCGGGGCGATGCGCGCTTTACCGCTTTGCTCAACCGGCTGAATTTCCCAGCCTAGAGACAATAGCCGTTTTCCCCCTTAGCAGACATTCCGCTTCTGCCGCCGAAACAAACCGACCGGTTTCAAGGCCGAGCGATTGGCACCCGCCATTCGACAATCGCCGGAGCGATCGACTTGGCGGACCTATCCGACGACAGGCGTGTTTTGTAGCGGCGAACAATTGCGGATGCTTGCGCTTTGGACAACGGCCATTTGACCACTATCTCTCACGGCGCGCTCGCAGCCGGGATTAATCCACTCGGGGCCGAGCTTTCGCGGCTGACCTGGAACGATGAACGCGAATTGCTGTGGTCGGGCGATGCAAACATCTGGAGCGGCCACGCCCCCATCCTGTTCCCGATCGTCGGGATGCTCGCCGACGGTCAATATCGCTTCGAAGGTCAATCCTACCGGCTCCCCAAGCACGGCTTTGCACGGACGTCGCTGTTCGACATTGTCGCCTTGAACCCGAGCGAAGTTCGTCTGCGGCTTGAGGCGGACGCCGCAACCCGCGCGGTCTATCCGTTCGAATTCCGGCTCGATCTGATCTTCACCACAGCGGGGAACGCGCTGTCGATGCGCGCTTCAGTCTCCAACCACGGCACCGGCCCGATGCCGATGAGCTTCGGCTTCCACCCCGCATTTCGCCGGCCGCTTCCGTTCGGCGGTGCGCGTGCCGATCACGCGATCGTCTTCGAACAGGCCGAGCCGGCACCCGTGCGACGCATCAATGGCGCGGGCCTGCTGTTGCCAAAGGGCGAACCGACACCGGTCGTGGGAGACACGCTAACGCTGCGCGATTCGTTGTTCGAGGACGACGCGCTCATCTTCGACGCGCTTCGCTCGCGGCGCCTGCGCTACGGCGCCGGCGGTACGCATTCGCTCGAGATTGCGTTCGACCTTCCGTTTCTCGGGATCTGGAGCAAGCCCGGCGCGGACTTCGTGGCGATCGAGCCCTGGCAAGGCTGCAATGATCCGGTCGGTTTTGCAGGCGACATCCGGGACAAGCCCGGCATCGTTCAGATCGACGCTGGCGACACGCGCGCTTTCGCAATGACCGTCACGGTGAACGACCGAACCATCGCCTGATCGTGATGTTTAGATTTCCGTGACATTCCGATTTCGATCCGGATCTTCAGATTTCAGGCCGCAGTTGCGAAATGGTCGGTTTCTCCATGACTTTTGCCACTCTAGCGACGGGAAGCGCCCAACTCTCCCGCGACAGCAGCCGGCGAATCCTGCTACGACTGGCCCATGAATCGCCCCCAGCTCGATGTCATCACGCCGGTCACTCACGACCTCGGCGACTTCAAGGTCCGCCGCACTTTGCCGGCCAGAACCCGGACGATGGTCGGGCCGTTCATCTTCGTCGACCAGTTCGGCCCGGCGCGGCTGCCCGCCGGCCATGGCATGGACGTTCGCCCCCACCCGCACATCAACCTCGCCACCGTCACTTATTTGTTCGACGGCGCGATCGAACATCGCGATAGCCTTGGCACCGCCTGCGTGATCGAGCCTGGCGCGGTCAATCTGATGACCGCCGGCAAGGGCATCGTCCATTCGGAGCGCTCGCCCGCCGCCACCCGCACCCGCGGCCCGTCCTTCTACGGCATGCAGACCTGGCTCGCTTTGCCCGACGGCAAGGAAGAGATCGACCCGGCATTCGAGCATGTGTCGGGCGATGACGCGTTACCCTTGGTCGAGGGCGAAGGCGTCAAGGCGCGGGTGCTGATGGGCTCGCTGTGGGGAGTCACCGCCGCCACCACCCAGCATTGTCCGACGATCTACGCCGACCTGATGCTCGACGCCAGGGCGCGCCTTTCGATCGACGCCGAGGCCGACGAGCGGGCGATCCTCGTCACCGAAGGCGAAGCCAGTCTCGACGGCCAGGCGCTCGATCCGTTCACCCTCTACCTCCTCGCCCCGGGCCAGCCGATGACCCTCGCCGCCACCGCCGCGACCCGCGCCTTGCTGCTCGGCGGCCAGGCCTTTTCGACCCCGCGCCACGTGTGGTGGAATTTCGTCAGCAGCTCGCGCGACCGGATCCATCAGGCCAAGGAGGATTGGCAAGCGATGCGCTTCCCGCTCGTCCCCGGCGACGACCAGGAATTCATCCCTATCCCGCAAGTGCCCAAGACGGTCAGCTACCCATGACCGGCCCGACTATCCGCCTGATCCGCCAGCCGCTGCCGACCGGGGTCATCCTCAATGTCGCTTTGGCCGGGCCGGAGGATGCGCCGCCCGCGATCCTGCTCCACGGCTTCCCGGAGTCGCACCGCACCTGGATCAAGGTCGCCGAGCGGCTCAAGGGTCAGGTGCGGATGATCATCCCCGATTTGCGCGGGTTCGGGCGGAGCGACCGGCCGCAGGATGTTCCCGCTTACGCCACCGACACGCTTATCGCCGACATCTTCGCGCTCGCCGACGCCCGCGGGCTCGACCGCTTCGCGTTGGTCGGCCACGATTGGGGCGGGGCGATCGCCTGGGCCGCGGCGCTGCGCGGCGACCCGCGCATCGAGCGGCTGGCGATCGTCAATTCGCCGCACCCGCTGATCTTCCAGAAGTCGATCATCGAAAACGAAGCGCAGCGCGCCGCCTCGCAATATATCACCGCGTTCCGCTCCCCGGGGATGGAGCAGAAGATCGCGGCGATGGGCTATCCCGGCTTCTTCGAAAAAAGTTTCGCCAAGCATGTCGACCTCAAGGAAATCTCGTCCGAGGAGCGCAGCCAATATATCGCCGACTGGCGCCGCGCGGGCGCGATGACGGCGATGCTTAACTGGTACCGGGCGAGCGCGATCACCGTCCCCGCGATCGGCGAGAAAGCGGTCATGCCCGCCTGGGTCGAACGCGGCGTCCCCAAGCTCAAAATCCCGGTGCGGGTGGTGTGGGGGCTTGAGGACAAGGCGCTGCTGCCGATCCAGCTCGACGGCATCGGCGAGATCGGCGAGGATGTCGAAGTCTTCCCCTTGAAAGGCGTCGGCCACTTCGCGCCGTGGGAAGCGCCCGATGCAGTCGCAGACGCGCTTGGGCCGTTCCTTGGCGCCCCCTTCCTTGCCGCGCGATAGGCGGCTAGACGCGCCGGTCATGGCCCGCTCCCAGTCCCGCTCCGCCGCCCGGCTCGCCGCCGTGCAGGCGCTCTACCAGCAGGAAATGGAAGGCACGCCGACAACGCGGCTGCTCCACGAATTCCACGACCACCGCCTCGGCGCGACGATCGAGGGCGCGACCTATGTCGATGCCGAACAAAGCTTCTTCGACGATCTCGTATCCGGCGCGACCGATCGCCGCGCCGACATCGACGCACTGATAACCGCCCGGTTGGCCAAGGGCTGGAGCCTCGAGCGGCTCGACAAGCCGATGAAGGCGATCCTGCGCGCCGGCACCTATGAGCTGATCGCCCGCCCCGACGTACCGGTGGCAACCGTCATCACCGAATATCTCGATGTCGCCGAGGCGTTTTACGACAAGCGCGAAAAAGGCTTCGTCAATGGCCTCCTCGACTCCATCGCCAAGGTCGCGCGGGCCTAGCCGGCGGTGACCGGCGAACGCGACTATATCGATCGGTTGCGGGCCATCGCCACCCATCCCGCGGCGCGCGGACTTGACGACGACGCGGCGCTGCTCGACGGGCTGGTGCTGACCCACGACATGATCGCCGAAGGGGTTCATTTCCGCCCCGACGATCCGCCCGCCTCGGTCGGGTGGAAGCTCGTCGCGGTCAATCTGTCCGACCTCGCGGCGAAGGGCGCCGATCCGCTCGCCGCGCTGATGGGCGCGACGCTGTCGGGCGATGCCGCGTGGGACGAAGCGTTCGTGTCGGGCGTCGCCGAAGCCTGCGCCGCATTCGGCCTGGCGTTGATCGGCGGCGACACCATCTCCCTTCCGCCCGCCGCGCCCAAAGTCTTCGGCCTGACCGCCATTGGCCGCTCCGGTTCGGCAACTCCATCGCGGGCCGGCGGCGCGCCGGGCGACACGTTGTGGTTGGCCGGGACGCTTGGCGATGCCACCGCCGGACTGGCGATGCTAAAGACCAATTCGAACGCCGAGGGTCCGCTGGTCGAGGCCTATCGCCGACCGCAACCCTTGCTCGCGGCGGGCCGGGCGATGGCTGGCAAAGCCTCGGCGATGATGGACGTCTCTGACGGCCTGCTGATCGACCTCGATCGGCTGTGCACCGCCAGCGGCTGCGGCGCGCGTGTTCAACTCGACGCTTTGCCCCTGTCGGCTGCCTTCATCGCGGCTCATGGCAGCGACCGCTCCGCCCGCCTGATGGCGGCGACTGGCGGCGACGATTATGCTTTGCTCGCCGCTTTCCCGCCCGCCACGGACCCGTTGGTAAGTGTTCGTTTACCTTCCGGCGTCATCTTCGCTCGCATTGGCAGCCTTGCCACGGGCTCGGAGATTCAACTCACCGACCGGGCCGGCGAGGTGCCGTTGCCGGAGCGCCTTGGATATGAACATCACCCTTAGCCCGCGCCAGTGGCTCATCGCCGCCCTCGGTCTCGCCTCCGGCATGGCGACCGCGCTGCTGATTCACTAACCGGCCACAAAAGCGGCGCTTGCCTGGCGCCGAAACCCCGCTAAACCCTCGCGCCATCACAGTTTCGCGCCGCGCCGGCCAGGCCGGAGGCGCCCGGACGGACAATGGGGGACTTTCCTAGATGAACCTGGTTCTAATCGCGATCGCCTGCGGCGTCGTTGCGCTGCTCTATGGCCTGTTGACCAGCCAGCAGGTGCTCCGCGCCTCGCCCGGCAACGCCCGCATGATCGAAGTCGCCGGCGCCATTCAGGAAGGCGCCTCGGCTTACCTGCGCCGGCAATATCTGACGATCACCATCGTCGGTGTGGTCGTCGCCGCCATCGTCTTCTTCTTTCTTGGCGGTTTGTCGGCCGGCGGCTTCGTGCTCGGCGCGATCCTGTCGGGCTCGACCGGCTTCGTCGGCATGAACATCTCGGTTCGCGCCAATGTCCGCACCGCGCAAGCCGCGAGCGAAGGACTGCATCAGGGCCTGACCATGGCGTTCCGCGCGGGCGCCATCACCGGCATGCTCGTCGCCGGCCTCGCGCTGCTCGCCATCTCGGGCTTCTTTTATTATCTCGTCGCCATAGCCGGCAACGCGCCGGGTGATCGCGTCGTCATCGACTCGCTCATCGCGCTGGCGTTCGGCGCCTCGCTCATCTCGATCTTCGCGCGGCTTGGCGGCGGCATCTTCACCAAGGCCGCCGACGTCGGTGCCGACCTGGTCGGCAAGGTCGAGGCCGGGATCCCGGAAGATGACCCCCGCAACCCCGCGGTCATCGCCGACAACGTCGGTGACAATGTCGGCGACTGCGCCGGCATGGCCGCCGACCTGTTCGAAACCTATGTCGTCACGGTCGGTGCGACGATGGTCCTCACCGCATTGCTCGTGAAGGGCGCCGGTACCGGTCTGCTCGCGCTGATGAGCTTGCCGCTGCTGATCGGCGGCGTGTGCGTCATCACCTCGATCCTCGGCACCTATTTCGTCCGGCTCGGCACCAAGGGATCTGGGGCAACGAGCATCATGGGCGCAATGTACAAGGGCTTTGGCGTCACCGCCGTCACCTCGGCCATCGCGATCTACTTCGCCACCCGCTATGCGCTAGGCGACCTGACCGCGCCGATCGACGCCAGCGGCACCAGCTTCACCGGCATGGACCTTTACTGGTGCATGCTGCTCGGGCTGGTCATCACCGGCCTGATCATCTGGATCACCGAATATTACACTGGCACCAATTATCGCCCGGTGCGCTCGATCGCCAAGGCGTCGGAAACGGGCCACGGCACCAACGTCATCCAGGGGCTGGCGATCAGCCTTGAATCGACGGCGCTGCCGACGCTCGTCATCTGCGCCGGAATCATCATCGCCTTCCAGTTGGCCGGCCTGATGGGGATCGCCTTCGCAGCGACGGCGATGCTGGCGCTGGCCGGGATGGTCGTCGCCTTGGACGCTTATGGCCCGGTGACCGACAATGCCGGTGGCATCGCCGAAATGGCCGGCCTGCCCGACGACGTTCGCCGCAAGACCGACGCATTGGACGCGGTCGGCAACACCACCAAGGCGGTGACCAAGGGCTATGCCATCGGCTCGGCCGGTTTGGCGGCGCTGGTGCTGTTCGCGGCCTTCACCACCGACCTCGAGGAATTCTTCCCCAACCTCGACGTCGATTTCAGCTTGAAGAGTCCGTACGTCATCGTTGGCCTGTTGCTCGGCGCGCTGCTGCCTTATTTGTTCGGAGCCATGGGCATGACCGCCGTCGGGCGCGCGGCAGGCGACGTGGTCAAGGACGTGCGTGAACAGTTCCGCTCCAACTCGGGCATCATGGATGGCACTTCGCGGCCCGATTACGCACGCACCGTCGATCTCGTCACCAAGGCCGCGATCAAGGAGATGATCGTCCCGTCGCTGCTCCCGGTACTCGCCCCTATCCTCGTCTATTTCGTGATCACCGCCGTGGCCGGCCAGGCACAGGGCTTCGCCTCGTTGGGCGCCTTGCTCCTCGGCGTCATCGTCGGCGGGCTGTTCGTGGCCATCTCGATGACCTCGGGCGGCGGCGCGTGGGACAATGCCAAGAAATATATCGAGGACGGCAACCACGGCGGCAAGGGCAGCGAGGCCCACAAGGCCGCGGTGACCGGCGATACCGTCGGCGATCCCTACAAGGACACCGCCGGCCCGGCGGTCAACCCGATGATCAAGATCACCAACATCGTCGCATTGCTCCTGCTCGCGGCCCTGGCCCACGCCGCGGCCTGATCGGTTGCATTGACCAAGGGGGTGGGCGGAAGGGCGACTTTCCGCCCGCCTTCCTTTTGACGTCGCATGCCGCTAAAGGAGCGCGGCTAAATTTCAGTACCGAAGGATTTGAATGGCCAAGGAAGAACTTCTCGAAATGCGCGGCCGGGTGGTGGAGCTGCTGCCCAATGCCATGTTCCGCGTCGAGCTGGAAAATGGTCACGAAATCCTCGGCCACACCGCGGGCAAGATGCGCAAGAACCGCATCCGCGTGCTGACCGGCGACGAGGTGCTGGTCGAACTGACGCCTTATGACCTGACGAAAGGCCGGATCACCTACCGTTTCATGCCGGGTCGCGGCGGACCTGGCCCCGGCGGTCAAGGCCCCGGCGGACCCGGTGCGCCCGGCGCGGCTTGATCGCGCCGCGCTTCCAGCCGAACTCCAGCCAATGCGGCTGATCCTCGCTTCGGCCAGTCCTCGCCGGCTCGACTTGCTGGCACGAATGGGCGTCACTCCCGACGCCATCGACCCCGCCGATCTCGACGAGGCCGCCCTCCCCGGCGAGCTGCCCCGAGTCCATGCGTTGCGCCTGGCCGGCGAAAAAGCCGCCTTTATTGCCGCCCGCCACCCCGACTCGCTGGTGCTGGCGGCCGACACGGTCGTCGCGGTCGGTCGGCGGATCCTGCCCAAGGTCGAGGATGAAGCGACATTGCGCCGCTGCATGGCCTTGCTGTCGGGTCGACGTCACCGCGTCCTGACCGGCGTCGCGCTGGCCATTCCGGGCGCCGCGCCGCGCACCCGGCTGGTCGAGACAATGATCGCCATGAAGCGCCTGACGGACGAGGAAATCGCTTTTTATGTCAGCCACGGCGAGTGGCGCGGCAAAGCCGGCGGCTATGCGCTGCAGGGTTATGGCGAAGTGTTCGTCCGCCACATTGCGGGGAGCTATTCGAACGTCGTCGGCCTGCCGCTGGCCGAGACGCGGCATTTGCTCAAGTCGGCCGGTTACGTCCTTGCCTAAGTGGCTGCTCGAGCGGGGTATCGGCGAGGATCGGGCGGTGCTGATCGAGCAGGGGCGAACCATCGAGGCGCGGATATTCCGCGAAGGGCTCGTCCGCACCGGAACCATCCTTGCCGCCCGGCTGAAGTCGACCGGTCGCAATGCCATCGCGCTTGCGGACGGGACGGAATATCTCCTCCCCGGTGGCGCGCCAAGCGTGACCGAGGGCGCGGCCCTGTCGATCGAGGTCACGCGCGAACCGCTCGGGGGGATCGAGCCATGGAAGCGGCCTCTGGCGCGGGTCAGCAGCGAAGTTCCGCGCGAGGCGCTCGACTGGCCCGGCGAGTCCGTTGCCTTTCCCGCGCCCGACGACCCGCTCGAGGCCGCCGGCTGGTCTGACCTGCTCGACGAAGCGCGCAGCGGTCTGATCGCTTTCCCCGGTGGCGCGCTGCGCATCTCGCTGACCCCGGCGATGACCTTGATCGACGTCGACGGGCAGTTTGAGCCCGACGCGCTGTGCCTCGCCGGCGCTGGTGCTGCGGCGCTGGCCATCCGCCGCCACGGAATCGGCGGTTCGATCGGCATCGATCTGCCGACGGTCCGCTCGAAGGACGTCCGCCTCGCCGCCGCCGCCGCGGTCGATGCCGCGCTGCCTCCCCCGTTTGAGCGCACCGCGGTCAATGGCTTCGGCTTCCTTCAGATTATCCGCCCGCGCCGTCACGCCTCGACTTTCGAGCTGGCCGCCGACCGCGCATCGTTCGAAGCCCGCGCCCTCCTCCGCAACGCATCACGCGCGGTCGGTTCGATCACCCTCGTCGCGCACCCGGCGGTGATCGCGCAATTTGAGCGCAATCCGGGGTGGATCGACCGTCTTTCCGGGCAGGTTGGCGGCGCGGTCAGCTTGCGCGCCGACGCCGCGCTCGGCATGGAGGCGGGCGATGCCGTCCGCGCCTAAACCCTGTCCATTGTGCGGCAAGCCGCCATCGCCCGAGCATGCGCCGTTCTGCGGCCGTGGGTGCAAGGATCGCGACCTGCTGAAGTGGCTCGGCGAGGGCTATCGCATCGCCGGTCCGCCGGCCCAGGGTGACGGGCTGGACAGCGACGGGGACGGCGGCTAGAGCGCCCCACGCTCGCGGGGCCGACCGGCCCGGCGGTGCGCCCAGGTAGCTCAGTTGGTAGAGCATGCGACTGAAAATCGCAGTGTCGGCGGTTCGATCCCGTCCCTGGGCACCACTCTCTCCGCCGCTTTCGCTTGAGCTGCCGACGCCCGCTTCCTAAGCCCGGCCCATGACTTCGCCGGACCGCCAACGAGTGAACGAGCGTAACGCTGGCCTGCTGCTGATCGCGGCGGCCAGCGTCGCCTTGCTGCTCGCCAATTCGCCGTTCGCCGGCGCGTGGCACCAGCTATTGGAGGCGCCGCTCGCCCTCCGCCTGCCGCGCATCGGCATGCTGACCCCGCACACCGCGATCGCCGACGGGCTGATGGCGACCTTCTTCCTGCTTGTCGGACTGGAAGTGAAACGCGAATGGTATGAGGGACGGTTATCGGCCACGGCTGAGCGGCGCCTGCCCATCCTCGCCGCAGCCGGCGGGATGGTGGTCCCGGCGTTGGTGTTCCTTACGGTCATCGGCTTCGATCCGGCGCTGGTCCGCGGCTGGGCGATCCCGTCCGCGACCGACATCGCCTTCGCCGTCGGCATCCTTGCCTTGATCGGGCGCCACGCGCCGCCGTCGATCAAATTGTTGCTGGTGACCATCGCCATCGTCGATGACATTGGCGCGGTGGCGATTATCGCCCTGTTTTATACAGCCGACCTCAATCTGCCCGCGCTCGCGGGGGCCGTGGCAGTTGCCGGCGCGATGGCCGCGCTCGGTCGTTTCGGGGTTCGCCGCCTGTGGCCTTTCCTGGTCGGCTTCGCGATTTTGTGGCTGCTAATGCTGGCAAGTGGCGTTCATCCGACCATTGCCGGGTTCGTCGCCGCCTTGACCATTCCGCTCGGTACCGGCGAAGGCCGCTCACCGCTCAAGCAGTTCGAACATGCCATCCATCCGTGGGTCATGTTCGGCGTAGTGCCGTTATTCGGGCTCGCCTCGGCCGGCGTACATCTCACCGGCGGCATCGGCGCGCTTGCCGGGCCGCTGCCGCTTGCCATCCTGCTCGGTCTGTTCCTCGGCAAGCAATTGGGAATTTTTGGCACCCTGTGGCTGACCGTGCGGACCGGCATTGCCAAAATGCCGAGCGGGACCAGCTGGCGGCATTGTTCTGGCGCGGCCTTGTTGTGCGGGATCGGCTTTACCATGAGCCTGTTCATCGGCGCGCTTGCCTTCCCCGGCGACGAGACGCGGATCGACGCCGCCAAGATCGGAACGCTTGCCGGATCGGCGTTATCGGCGCTGGCCGGATATTTGGTGCTGCGCTTCGCCGCCCCGGTAACCGTCAGCGATGAGGACGAAGTTGAGGCGTGCGAGATATTCGCCGCCGACCGGCCCTCCGACGATTAGCGCCAGCCGCGATCCATTGCCGCTTTCTCCGCCGCCGCATCAAACGGCTCGCCGGCGATGGTCTGCTCGACCAGTGCGGCGAGGCGCGGATCCTCGCCGGCCGCCATGCGATAATCGCCGCCGCTCGCCGCCTGGCCGCCGAACAGGCCGCGTAGCTGCCACTGGTCGCCCGAGCGGCACGCCAACCCGCTCGCCCCGCCAACGCCACTGAAGCTGCGGCACAGCGTCCCGTCGGCGGTGCGGAAGGTCAGGCCGACGCGGGTGCCGCTACCGGTCTGCGCCGAGGCGAGCTGGCGGTCGAGCGCTTTGTCGAGGCTCGCCGCGGCCACCATCCGCCCGCCATCGATTGCCACCGGCGCATCGCTTGCCCCGCGCGTGCCGACCAACGTGCCAAGGCCGAGCCCGAGGACCAGCGTCGCCGCCATCGCCGCCCATTGCGGGATCGCGGCGATGCCGCTGCGACGCGCCTCGCGGCCTTCGCGCGCGGCGGTAAAATCGACAGGTGCCTCGCCGATCCGGTCAGGAACCGGCGCGGCCATCAGCGGATCGAACGCGCTGCCAAGCCTCGCCTGCATCGCGCGATGCGCTTCGGCCCGCGCAGCCAAAGCGGGGTCGCGCGCGACCGCATCGGCCGTTGCCGCGGCCTCGGCCGGCGCAAGCTCGCCATCGAGCCAGGCAAAGAATGTTTCGTCATCCATGGCCATCATTCCTCACCCAAGATCGTCATCAGCGCCGTGCGTCCGCGCGCCAGCCGGCTGGAAATCGTCCCGATCGGCAGGTCGAGCAGCTCCGCCGTCTCGCGGTAGCCAAGCCCGTCGATGAGGACGAGCGCGACCACTTCGCGCTGCTCCTCGGGCAGGCGCTGGAGCGCCACCATCGCGGTGCCCAGGTCGATCCCTGCCTCGATCCCCGAGCGCGGGTCGTGGCCGATCGTCTCGCCTTCCTCGGCCGGGGCGAGATATTTCTCCCGCCGCCCGCGCGAACGGACCGTATCGATCCACAGGTTGCGGGTGATGCGGAAGATCCACGAATCGAACCGCGTGCCGGCCTGCCACTGGTTGCAACTGGCCATCGCCCGCATCGCCACGTCCTGCACCAAATCGTCGGCGTCGGCGGCATCGCGGCTGAGCGCGTAGGCAAAGCGGCGCAGCCGCGGCCAATGATCGCGCAATTGCTGCTCGAGCTCGAATCGTGATGCCATTTGTCCTCATGGGGATGAAACGAACGCCGCTGGTCGTTTCTTCCCGTGCCCTGCTAAAGACAAAGGAATCATGATGTCCACGCGCATTTTTTCACTTTCGTTGCTCGCGGCGGCGCTGCTGGCGGCGCCCGCATCGGCCCAGCTGCTTGGCGGAATTGGCCAGTCGGTCGGCAACACGGTCGGCAACGTGATTGGCGGTTTCTCCCCGCTGGGACAGAATAGCGCTGAACGAAGTGTTGGCTCCGTCGGACAGGCGGCCGTATCGCGGCTCGATTGGGTCAGTGGTGTCACCGGGGACATCGGCGTGGGTTCGCTCAATAACTTGCGCCTTCAACGGCTGGCGGCGCTGATCTCCGCCAATCGCACGGTTCTCGACCGCGACGGCGAGGGCCAGCCGGTGCGGCGCGGGGCGCTGATCGCGGTCGATCCCACTGCCAGCGACCTTGCGGCCGCGACAAGGCTGGGCTTCGCCATCGCCGCCGATCGGACCGTTTCAGATCTAGGCCTCAGGCTCGTGACGCTAGCCGTCCCGGCGAGGATGAACGTGCGCAAGGCGCTGGCCGCGCTGCGCGGTGCCGACCCAATGATCAATGCCGACTATGACCATATTTTCGAGCCCGCCGGTGGACCGCTGGGACCGGTTATGGCGGCCGGCCTGGCCGGCGCGTGGAGCGCGACAAATTCAGGCGAGCGCATTGCGATGATCGATGGAGGGGCCGCCAATCATCCTTCGCTCGGCCATGCGTCGATCGAACAGAAGGGCTTCTC
>JBDSMA010000060.1:0-4223 GCA_039916085.1 Sphingomicrobium sp. | reverse complement strand
TGCGCTGCTGCGCGAAATGGAGGTCACGCCTCACTCCGGGCAGTGCAATCACGGACGCCCGACCTGGGTCAAGCTTGCCCACGCCGACATCGAAAAGCTTTTCGGCCGTCGCTGAACTCGCGACATTCCCGTCCGCTTATGTTATGGAAATCGAGTTCGTTCGCAGGGAGGGCGGCCATGAGCACGCAGGACCGCATCTACTTCGCGCGCCGCGCCGCGGAGGAGGCCGAACTGGCTGAACAGGCGACCGACCGCTCGGCCGAGGCCGTACACCGTCGCCTCCAGCGCGAATATACCGAACGTGCGTCGGTAGGCGAACGCGCCCCGGCGACGGCTGACCCGATCGGCTAGATTTTATCGAGGGGTTCGAGGGCGTTGCGCGCGACCTCGACGCCAAGGGTCCGCGCCCGCTCGCGCGCCGCCTGAAGTCGCGGGTAGCCCGACGCTTCCTCGTCCTTGAGCAACGCGGCGAAGTCGCCGTTCTTCACTTCGGCCAGGATGGCGCGCATCGCATCGCGGACCCGCTGATCGACGATTTTCGGGCCGCCGATCACTGCGCCAAGCTCGGCCGTGTTGCTGATCGCCTCTCGCATGCCGGCGATGCCGCGTTGTTCGATCAGTTGCGCAAGGAGCGTCAGTTCGCCGACGCATTCCATATAGGCGATTTCCGGCCGCACCCCGGCTTCGACCAAAGTGTCAAACCCGGCGATGAGGATTTCGGGGATCGCGCCCCACACTACCGCTTGCTCGTTGAACAAATCGGCCTCGCATTCTTCGGCGAAGCTGGTCTCGAGCAATCCGGCACGGCCGCAACCGATCGCCCGGCCATAAGCCAGCGCCAGCGGCTTGGCGCCGCCGCGTGGGTCCTGCGCCACCGCCCATAACGCAAGCATGCCCTTGCCCTCGGTGTAGAGCGAGCGCAGCGCGCTGCCCGGCCCCTTGGGCGCGACCATGAATACGGCGAGGTCAGCGCGCGGCGCGACGAGCCCGAAGCGGATGGCGAGGCCATGGGCGAAGCCGAGCGCCGCTCCCTGCTTGAGGTGCGGCTCGACGCCGAGGTAGATCGATGAAAGGCATTCGTCGGGCGCTAGCAGCATCACCACGTCCGCCTCTGCCGCGGCGTCTCCCGGCGACAAAGCCGCCAGTCCGTCGGCCTCGACGCGGGTGAAGCTTGTCGAGCGATCGCGCAGGCCGACGACGACATCGACCCCGCTGTCGGCAAGATTGAGTGCCTGCGCGCGGCCCTGATTGCCATAGCCGAGCACCGCCACGCGCTTGCCGGCCAGCGGAGCGGGGTCGATCTGGGCGTCGCGAATGAGCTCCATGGTTTCTGCTAGCTCTCGATCTCAAGCAGGGCCAGCGCCGCGTCGATCGCTTGAGGCGAATCGAGGGGCTCGGTGAAGCGCGGCCAATCTGGCGGCGGCTGATTAACGAACCAGGTATATTGGCGCTTGGCGTAGCGCCGCGTCGCCTGCTGTCCGGCGGCGATGGCTTCGACTTCGCTCTTCTCGCCCGTCGCCAAAGCGATCAGGTCGGTCACGCCAATGGCGCGCATGACCGGCAGCTTCGGGTCGAGTTTGCGTGCCGCCAAGGCCTCAACTTCACGCCGCGCGCCGCCGTCGACCATCTCTGCGAAGCGCAGGTCGCAGCGTTCATAAAGCCAGTCGCGCGGCGGCAGCAGAATCAGCGGCCTCAGCGCGATCGTCTCACCGATCCCGCCGTGCTCCTCGGCCTGCCACGCCTTGAGCGTTTTTCCGGTCGATAGCGCGACTTCAAGCGCGCGCGCGATGCGGGTCGTGTCGCCCGGGTGGAGGCTGGCTGCTCCGACCGGATCTAAGATGATCAGCCTGGCAAAATTCTCGGCCACGCTGGTGCGGCGTAATTCCTCGCGCACGGCGGGCGCGATCGGCGGCACGGGGGCGATGCCGGCGATCAGCGTACGCAAATATAGTCCGGTACCACCGACCAGAATCGGCAGCCGGCCCTCGGCATGGAGCGCGGCGATTTCCGCCTTGGCCATCCCGGCCCACTCCGCCGCCGAACAAGGCTCGGCGCCGTCGCGCACGCCGTACAACCGATGCTCGGTCCGGGCCCGTTCGGCGGGGGACGGGGCGGCGCTGAGGATCGGCAGGTCGCGATACAGCTGGGCGCTGTCGGCGTTGATCACCACGCCCCCGGTCCGCTCGGCGAGGGTGAGCGCCAGCGCGCTCTTGCCGCTGGCGGTGGGACCGGCGATGAGGGCGACAGGAGGCAGACCGGTGACCATCGCCACGCTGATAGCAGCCGGACGACTTGATGAAAGGCTGCTCGAAGCAGCCCTGAACCGGTTGGTCGGCGCCGGCATGGCCAGCAGCAGCGCGGGATGGATCGACCCGGGCGATGCAATCGACCTCGATGTCGCCGGCGACGCCGCTCAGATCCGTGCCGTGTTCAACGGGTGGGAAGGGGTCGACATCATCCCCCACGCCGCCGCGCAGCGCGCCGTCCGGCTGTTCGTCGCGGACATGGATTCGACGATGATCGGCCAGGAATGCATCGACGAGCTGGCCGACTATGCCGGGGTCAAGCCGCAGGTCGCCGCGATCACCGAGCGCGCGATGCGCGGCGAGCTCGATTTTGCGGGCGCGCTGTCGGAGCGGGTCGAGTTGCTCGCCGGGGTCAATGAAGCAACTATCGGCCGCTGCCTCGCCGAACGGATTCGTCCAAATCCGGGCGCCGCGACCCTTGTTGGGACGCTCGCCGCGCGCGGAACGACGACCGTGCTCGTTACCGGCGGCTTCACCGCCTTCGCCGATCCGGTCGGCCAGGCACTCGGTTACGCTTATGTCCACGCCAACCGGCTAGAAATAGAAGACGGCCGACTGACCGGGCGCACCATCGGCCCGATCGTCGACTCCGCGCGCAAGGCGGCGGTGCTGCAGGAAACGCGCGAGGTGCTCGACCTCGCGGTCGAGCAGACGATGGCGGTCGGCGACGGTGCCAATGACGGGGCGATGATCCGCGCCGCCGGGCTCGGCGTCGGCTACCGCCCCAAGCCGGCACTGGCCGCCGCAGCCGACGCGGTGCTGCTACACCATCCGCTCGACGCGCTGCTCTGGGCGCTCGGCGTTCCGCGCGGCGACTGGCTGGTCCGAGATTAGCGTGCGGCGACCGGGAAGCAGGCCTGGCCGCGGGCGGACAGGCGCGTACAGGCGGCGGCGGCTTCGGCCTTGCTCGCATACGGCCCCGCCTGAAGTCGAGTGACCGCGCCGGCAGCGACATAATAAGCTTGTCTTCCCGCGAGCGGCCCGGCGGACAGCGATTTGAACAGCCCTTCGGCTGAGCCGCGCTTGGCGAAGGCACCAAGCTGGACCCGCCACCCGCCACCCGTGGCGACTTTTACTGAAGGTGGCATTGGTTTCGCAGCGACAGGTTTGGCTGTTCTGACGGGCTTGACCGCTGGCTTGGCGCCCGCCTTCGCATCCACCGCCGCCTTGGCCAGCGCCACGCCTTGCTGGCGCTGCTCGACCGGCATCAATGCGTCCATGTCGGCGAGAGTCGCGCGGGCGGGCGCGAGCCCCTGCGCGGCTGCGCGGCTGACGAAAGCGTAAGCGGTGACCGGATCGGGCGGCACCCCATCGCCATTATACAGAGCCGTGCCGTAAAGCAGCAGCGCGCGCGGTTCGCCGGCCTCTGCCGCCTGCTTGAGCCAGCGCATCGACGACGTCCGGTTGCCGTTCTGGAACAGCAGGATGCCAAGGCTGGTCGCGGCATCGACATGGCCCGCGCGCGCCGCTTTCTCGTACCAGCTCTGGGCGCTCGCTAGGCTCAGCGGGACGCCCTTGCCGAGGCGATAGGCCTGGCCGAGGTTGAACGCGGCGTCGGCGTCACCCTTGGCGGCGAGGGGACGCCAGACCGTAATCGCGGCGGCAAAGTCGCCCTTCTGCCACGCCTCGATCCCGGCGCGTACCGACTGCGCCGCCGCCGGCGCGGCGAGCGTCAAGGCGATCGCGGTAAGCGCCAGCCTGGCCGTTTGTTTCATCATCGCCTCGATTAACCCCGATCCGCAGCGAACCCAGCCTAACCAAGCTTGCGTCGCGGCAACAGGGGCAGGCGCGCATTAACCAATAATTAGAGGCTTTGCCCGCAATTGGCAGGCTGAAATGCGTCACATGACGAGGGGAAGAGAATGCGCGTTCTGGCTATGGCATCGCAGAAGGGCGGCTCGGGCAAGACGACCCTTT
>JBDSMA010000059.1:0-6011 GCA_039916085.1 Sphingomicrobium sp. | reverse complement strand
TCGAGCAATTGCTGCATCGTGACGACGGGAGTCGCCATAGGATAGTCTCCTTCCGGTTTGACCTCGGCGGATCCTGTAACCGGTCGTTCTTGCCCTGAAGCAAAGACGTCGACCGGCACCGGTATGGTGGTTCCGCCTGTGGAATGGGGCGCGCCCTAGCGAATAGATAGGTGCAAGGCAAGGACAATGAGCGGGTTGACAATCAAGGAACAAAACACGAACATCGTTTCATTCAGATGGGTCAGCCGCCCCGAATTGGAACGAAACGCGTTCCCTGTCGGTTAGGCTCTGTAACGAAGGATGAGACATGATCGCAGCCATTGCCACCATCGCCTTCCTCGCCGCCTTGTGGCTGGTCGCCAAGTTGGCGCTTGATGTCGTCTCGGCAGAAGGCGGCAAGATTGTCGCGGCGCTGGGCGGCCGTTCGTTCGTTGCCCATCCCCGTCCATTGCTTCTGCCGGTCAGCGCGCGCTTCCAGCCGCGGGCAGAATCGGTTCGTCGGCCGATGCGCGTGATACCGGCGTGGCGCGCCGCCGCCTGACCCGGGCGTAGCTCGCCAGGCTGAACGGCAGGGTGGCGAGATAGATCAGGGACAGCAAAAGCAGCGTTGGCCATGGCACTGTGATCAGGGCAGCGCCAAGCAGCGCGATTCCGGCCAGCGCGAACAGTCGCCAGCCGCTGCGGATGCGAATCGAAGTCCAGCTGTAGGTCGGCAGGCTGGAAATCATCAGCATCGCGATGAACAATGTCCAGGCCATCACTAGCGGCCATTGGCGGAACAGGCTTTCGCCGCTGATCAGCCACAAATAGATGGGGATGAACGCCAGGCCCGCCCCCGCCGGCGCCGGCACGCCGGTGTTGAAGCCGGCCGACTTGTGCGGCTGGTCGCTGGTGTCGATCTGGGCATTGAACCGTGCCAGCCGAAGAGCGCAGCCCACCGCCAACGCCAAAGCAGCGACCCAGCCGAAGCGCGGCGCCGCTTGCAGCGACCAGAGGTACAGGATGAGCGCCGGTGCAGTACCGAACGCGATATTATCGCTCAGCGAATCAAGTTCTTCGCCAAACTTGCTCTGGGCACGCAGCAACCGCGCGATGCGCCCGTCGAGGCCGTCCAGGATCCCGGCGACGATGATCGAGCCCAAGGCCTTGTCCCATTCGCCGCCGATCGCAAAGCGCACGCCGGTAAGGCCGAAGCACAAGGCCAGCGCGGTCACCGCATTAGGCGTGATTGCCCGGAACGGGATGCCATGGCCCGGTCGCTCGACTCGCCTCACTGGCTAAACCCGTGGCGCTGCTCGGCGTCGCCAATGCGCCCGAGGATGGTTTCCCCGCCGATAGTACGCTGGCCAAGCAACACCTGGCTGGCGGTGCCGGCGGGCAGGAACACATCGACCCGGCTGCCGAAGCGGATCAGCCCGACCCGCTCGCCGGCGGCGACGCGGTCACCTTCCTTGACGAACGCCATGATGCGCCGCGCGACCAGCCCGGCGATCTGGGTGAAGCCGACCGAGGTGCCGTCGTCGCGCTCGACAAGGAAATGTTGCCGCTCATTATCCTCGCTGGCCTTGTCGAGGTCGGCGTTCAGGAACTTGCCCGGAACATAAGCGATGCGGCGGACGACGCCGGCCACTGGCGAGCGGTTGATGTGGACGTCGAACACGCTCATGAAAATGGACACGCGGGTGAATTCGCCGGGCATGTCGGCCGCCAGTTCGGATGGGGCTGCGACGCGGCTGATCATCGTCACCAGCCCGTCGGCCGGGGCGATGATCAGCGCCGGATCCTGCGGCGTGGTGCGGATTGGATCGCGGAAGAAGGCCGCGACCCACACCGAGATGCCGACGAACAGCCAGCCGAATATGTCGGGCAGCGCCCAGAAGGCGACCAGTGTGGCGAAAGCGGCGATGACGGTGAATTTGCGGCCCTCCGGATGGATCGAGGGAAAACGCCATTTGACCGCGGTCAGATGGCTGTCGGGCTTGTCGAGGGCGTTCATGGGGCTGTCCTTAGGAGCAACGCCAACCGGCGGCAATCGGCGCGGTTGCCTTGGCGCCGCCGCTTGCCCTAAGGCGCGCCGCAATCCCTATCCCGATGCAGGACGCGCGCAATGGCCAAGATCAAGGTGAAAAACCCCGTCGTCGAATTGGACGGCGACGAAATGACCCGGATCATCTGGCAATGGATCCGCGAGCGGCTGATCCTGCCGTACCTTGACATCGACCTGCTCTATTTCGACCTCGGCATCGAGAAGCGCGACCAAACCGACGACCGCATTACGGTTGAAGCGGCGGACGCGATCGCCAAGCACGGGGTCGGCGTCAAATGCGCGACGATCACGCCGGACGAGGCACGGGTCGAAGAGTTCAAGCTCAAGAAGATGTGGAAGTCGCCCAACGGGACGATCCGCAACATATTGGGTGGTGTCGTGTTTCGCGAGCCGATCGTGATCGACAATATCCCGCGGCTGATCCCTGGCTGGACCGACCCGATCGTGATCGGACGCCACGCCTTTGCCGACCAGTATAAGGCAACCGACTTCCTTGTCCCCGGCAAGGGCAAGCTGACGATGAAGTGGGTCGGCGAGGACGGCCAGGTGATCGAGCATGAAGTGTTCGACTATCCCGCCGCCGGTGTGGCGATGGGGATGTACAACCTCGACGAATCCATCCGCGACTTCGCCCGCGCCAGTTTGAACTACGGGCTGCAGCGCGGCTGGCCGGTCTATCTGTCAACCAAGAACACCATCCTCAAGGCCTATGACGGGCGCTTCAAGGATATCTTCCAGGAGGTGTTCGACGCCGAGTTCAAGACCGGCTTCGCGGCCAAGGGCATCGAATATCAGCACCGGCTGATCGACGACATGGTCGCCTCGGCTTTGAAGTGGTCGGGCAAATTCGTGTGGGCGTGCAAGAATTACGACGGCGATGTCCAGTCCGACCAGGTCGCGCAGGGCTTCGGCAGCCTGGGATTGATGACTTCGGTGCTGATGAGCCCGGACGGCAAGACCATCGAGGCCGAGGCGGCGCACGGCACGGTGACGCGTCACTATCGCCAGCACCAGCAGGGCAAGGCAACCTCGACCAACCCGATCGCGTCGATCTTCGCCTGGACCGGAGGCCTCAAATTCCGCGGCAAGTTCGACGAGACGCCCGAGGTCATCACCTTTGCCGAGACGCTCGAGCGGGTGTGCGTCGAGACGGTCGAGAGCGGCAAGATGACCAAGGATCTGGCGATCCTCGTCGGGCCCGACCAGCCGTGGATGACCACCGAACAATTCTTCGAGGCGATCCGCGAGAACCTCGAGAAAGCGATGGCGGCCTAGGCTTTGGGCGAGCGCACCCGCTCCCGCCCGACCCCGAGGCCGATCAGGCGGCCCGGAATGCGGCGCAGCAGCGGGAAGCGGTCGAGCAGTTTGATTGGATAGGGCGCGTCAGTGATCGGAGCGCCGCCGAGCACGCGGCCGATGATTGCGTCCTGCGCGAATTTCTGTGCGGATTGGACCAAGCGGGCCGGAAACAGGCGCTTGGCCTGAACCTTAGCGAGCAGGTCATCGACCGCTTCGCCGCTTGCAAGCGGCTCGGCGAGAATGTTGGCGGCGGCGACCGCGTCCTGGATCGCGAGATTGATGCCGATTCCGCCGATCGGCGACATGGCGTGCGCCGCATCGCCAATCGCGAGCAGCCCGGGGCGGTGCCAGGTCGTCAGGCGGTCGAGCGTGACGGTGAGCAGATGAAGATCGTCGAGCGACTTCAACCGGCCTAGCGCAAGGTCGGTGAAGGCCGCCGCGACCTGATCGCTGATCCAGTCGATCCCGCGTGCCTTGACCGCGTCGGCGCCGCCTTTGGGAACGAGATAAGCGACCTGCCAATAGCTGCGGCGGTCGATCAGCACGACCATCCGCCCCGAGGAGACCGAAGCGCGCAAGGCTTCGCCCGACTCGCCGTCCTTGTCGATGCGGAACCAGAACACGTCCATCGGCGCGCCGAGCGTTTGAACCGGAAGTAATTTGCGCGCCAGCGACGAGCGGCCGTCAGCGGCAATGACGAGGTCGGCGGTGAGCTCGCGACCGCCGATCAGCCGAACCCCGGCGATGCGGCCATTGCGATCGAGGAAGCCGGCGACCTCGGCTTCCATTTCAAGTGCGAAGCCGGGAAAATCGGCAGCTTCATCGCGGAGGAAATCGAGGAACTCCCACTGCGGCATCATGGCGATGAAGGGGGCGGCAGTCGCGAGGTGCGAGAGGTCGCCGATGGTCCAGTTGCGCTCCGCGATGCGGACGGTGGCGCGGTTGAGGCGCTCGTGCGGTCGATCGAGGAAGCGCTTGAGGAGTCCCAGCTGATCGAGGATTTCCATCGTCGAGGGGTGGACCGTGTCGCCGCGGAAATCGCGGAAGAAGTCGGCGTGCTTCTCGATCACCTTCACGCTGACCCCGGCCCGGGCGAACAGCAAACCGGCCATCATTCCGGCAGGCCCGCCGCCGACGATCAGGACGTCAATCACAGTGTCGAGCCCCGCTAATGTTCACAATGTTCACACTGACGGGCCTGTTTGACCGGATGACCACCCGGTTTTTCAAACATGCCAAGTCGCCAGGGTCGAGGAAGACGCCATGACGTCAGGCTGACACTCCAATTCCTACATTTCCAGCGAAAAAGGATTGGCCGTCGGTGACAGGCCGGGCGGGCCGTGCTTCAAGGACGGAATGGCGGGCGCGATGACCATGACCCCGGCGCTGAGCGACACGCTGACCATTTTGGGCGCGGCGGGGATCGTCATCCCGGCGTTCGCGCGATTGAAGATCAACCCGGTGATCGGGTTCATCCTGGTCGGGATTGTCGCCGGACCGTTCGGACTTGGCGCCTGGGTTGGCACCCATCCGTGGCTTGACGCGGTGACGATCACCGACGCCGAAGGAATCGAGCCGTTCGCCGAGTTCGGGATCGTGCTCCTGCTGTTTTCGATCGGGCTGGAGCTGAGTTTCAAGCGATTGCTCGCGATGCGCCGCGCGGTGTTCGGTATCGGCGCCGCCGAAATGCTGCTGATCGCCGGGCTGATCGGCGGCGGGTTGATCGCGGCCGGCTGGCCGGTCGAGCGCGCGGGCTGGCTGGCGGTGGCACTGGCGATGTCGTCGACCGCGCTGGTACTGCCGATCGCGGGGACGACCAGCGCGGTCGGCCACGCGTCGCTAGCGATGCTGTTGTTCGAAGATCTCGCATTGGTTCCGATCCTGTTCGTGATTGGCGCCGCCGAGGGCCCAAGCCTCGGCCAGGTGGCGATCGAGGGCGTGGCGGTGATCGCGGCCATTCTGCTGGTCGGGCGCTACGTCCTGCCGGCGTTGTTCGCGCAGGCGGCGCGGACCAAGAGCCCCGAGCTGTTCCTCGCCATCTCCCTTCTGGTGGTGATCCTGGCGGCGATGCTGACCGGCGGCGTCGGCCTATCGCCGATCCTTGGCGCGCTGATTGCCGGGCTGGTCATCGCGGAGACCGATTACCGCCAGGAAGTTGAAGTCGTTACCGCGCCGTTCAAGGGACTGGCACTGGGCGTGTTTTTGATCACCGTGGGAATGCGGATCGACCTCGCCGCATTGCTCGCCGAATGGCCGATGCTGCTTGGCGGGCTGGCGGCAGTGATCCTGGTGAAGGCGCTGGTCACCGGGCTGCTGTTGCGCGCGTCGGGTGCGCGGCTGGCGGTGGCGGCGGAGACCGGCCTGCTGATGGCCAGCCCGGGCGAAACCACGCTGATCATCCTTGGCGCCGCCGGGGTAGCGAAAATCCTTGATGTCGACACCGTCGCCTTGTGGTCGGCGGCGACCGCTATCGGGATGACGATCACGCCCATGCTGGCCGGTCTCGGCCGGGTCGCGGCGCGGCGAGTCGACAGTGGTGCCCCCGCTCTGCCGCCGTCGGATGCCGAGGGGCGGACGGTGATTTTCGGTTTCGGCCGGGTCGGCAGGATGGTTGCTGACATGCTGGAGGAGCATAAGCGGCCCTATCTGGCGGTCGACAGCGACA
>JBDSMA010000058.1:0-3428 GCA_039916085.1 Sphingomicrobium sp. | reverse complement strand
GCGATGGCCGGCGCCCCGCAGGTCACTTTGTATCGCCAGGACGGGCACCTTCGCAGCCTCGAGGAAATCGAGTCCGACATCATTCGCCTCGCCATCGGCCATTATCGCGGTCGCATGACCGAGGTCGCGCGGCGGCTTGGGATCGGCCGTTCGACGCTCTACCGCAAGCTCGGTGAACTCGGCATCGAAACCGCCGCCTAGACCCGCGGCGTCAACGCCTGGTCGCGCAGGCCGCGCCAGATCTTGAATGCCTGGACCGTCTCGGGGACGTCGTGAACCCGCACGACCTGAGCGCCCTGCTCGACCGCCTTCAGCGCCAGCGCCAGGCTGCCCCCCAGACGTTGATCGGGCGGCGCTTCATTGGCCAAGGCGCCGATCATCCGTTTGCGGCTGGCTCCGACGACGATCCCGCAGCCCAGTCCATGGAACAACGCCAGACCGTTCAGCAGTTCGAGGTTGTGCGCGACCGATTTGCCGAAACCGATGCCAGGATCGACCAGGATTTTTTCACGCGCGATGCCCGCCGCCTGTGCGACCGCTACCCGCGTTTCAAGCCATTCAAACACTTCGACCAGCACGTCGCCATAACGCGGTGCGTCCTGCATCGTCTCGGGCTCGCCCTGATGATGCATCAGAATTACCGGCGCCTCAGCCGCGGCGATCACATCGGCCGAGCGGGGGTCCCAATTGAGGGCGGAGACATCGTTGACCACCCCCGCTCCGGCCCCGATCGCAGCTTCCATCACCGCCGCCTTGCGTGTGTCGATCGCCACCGCCGTCCCGCTCGCGGCGAGTTGTTGGATTACCGGCAGCACCCGTTCGATTTCATCGCCTTCCCACACTGGCTTGGCGCCCGGCCGGGTAGATTCGCCGCCGACATCGATCAGCGCCGCTCCAGCCGCCGCCATCGCCGCTCCGGCCTCTGCCGCCGCGCGCGCGTCGGCATATTGGCCGCCGTCGGAGAAGCTGTCGGGGGTGGCGTTGATGATCCCCATCACCTGGGGCTGGTCGAGGCGGATGGTCCGCGGCCCCAGCTGGAGCGGCGCGCGCGGGCAAGTCAGCCGGGTCCAGTCCCCGCGCATCGCTTCGTCGAGCCGCCCGTCGATTCCCTCGACCGCCACCAGCTCGCGCCCGCCGTCGGGATGAATCAATTCGACTTGAGAGAACCAGTTCAGCCCTCCCGCCAGCCGCGCGACTTTCCCGTCATGCCCAAAGGGGGAATCGACGAAGCCGGTTGGGCGGAGAAGGGTGCGCATAATCATTCCCATTCGTCATTGCGAGCGAAGCGAAGCAATCCAGCCTCGCGCCGCTGGATTGCCGCGTCGCTGCGCTCCTCGCAATGACCGATCAGGCCAGCCCCGCCAAATGCCGCTGGCGCAAGGTGTCGATGTCGATCAACTTTTCGCCCTCCTCGACGTGCCAGAACGTCCAGCCGTTGCAGCTCGGCGCCCCCTGGAGCGCGGCGCCGACCTTGTGGATCGACCCGACGTGAAGGTCGCTCTTGATCGATCCGTCGGCGCGCACTTCGGCCGTCCACCGGCGCTTCGAATCGAACAGCATCGCTCCCGGCGCCACCAGCCCGCTTTCGACCAGCAGCCCGAACGCCACCCGCGGCGCCGAGCGCTTGTCGGCCATCACCGTCATCGCGCTTTCGTCGAGCGGCAGAGTCGCGTCGATCCGCGCCCGCGCCACCTTCACATAGTCGCGCTCGCGTTCGATCCCGATCCACCGCCGTCCCAGCCGCCGCGCCACCGCGCCGGTCGTGCCGGTGCCGAAGAAGGGGTCGAGCACGACGTCGCCCGGCTTGGTGCAGGCAAGCAGGATGCGGTACAGCAACGCCTCGGGCTTCTGCGTCGGATGCGCCTTGTGCCCGTCGTCGCCCTTGACCCGCTCGGCTCCGCCGCAGATCGGCAGCACCCAGTCGGAGCGCATCTGCAAATCGTCGTTGAGCGACTTCATCGCGTGATAATTGAAGGTGTAGCGCGCTTTTTCGTCCTTGGCGCACCACAGCAGGGTCTCATGCGCATTAGTGAAGCGGGTGCCGCGGAAGTTAGGCATCGGATTGGCCTTGCGCCACACGATGTCGTTCAAGATCCAGAATTCGGCGTCCTGCAGCAGCGCGCCGACGCGGTAGATGTTGTGGTAGCTGCCGATCACCCAGATCGAGCCGTCGTCCTTGAGGATGCGCCGCGCCTCGGCCAGCCAGTCGCGGGTGAAATCGTCATAGGTGGCGAGGCTTTCAAACTTGTCCCAGGCATCGTCGACCGCATCGACCCGGCCACCCTCGGGCCGGAACAGGTCACCCTGCAACTGGAGATTATACGGCGGGTCGGCGAAGATCATATCGACCGACTTGGCGGGCAATTGAGCCATGGCGGAAATGCAATCGCCCTCGATGATAGTGTCGAGCGGCAGCGTTTTTTGCCTCACCGGACTAGTGCGCGGGCGCTTGGCGCCCACCGTCTCCCCGATCGGAACGATCATCGTCACGCTGAATTCCCCCTGCTTACATCGCACCAAGTGAGTCAGCGGCGAGTCGGGGTCAAGCGACCCAGTGGGAGGAACCAGCTTCAACCGCCCGGGAACAAAAGGAATCCGTCGTGGTCAAACCACAATATGTTGAGTTGGAGAGACCCGAAGGACTCAATCCCTAGTAGTGTGACTCGGAAGACTCAGGCCGGCAGATTTAACGGCAAGGGAACGTCCACCTCATAACGTTCGCGCACCTGGGCGAAGGTCCGGCGGTGGAGCGGGGTCAGGCCAAGCCGGTCGAGCGCGCGAATATGTTCGGGCGTCGGATAGCCGCGATTGGTTTCCCAACCGTAGCCGGGATAGGCCCGCGCGTGGTCGGCCATGATCCGATCCCGGGTAACCTTGGCGATGATCGAGGCGGCGGCGATCGACCGGCACTTGGCGTCGCCGGCGACGATCGCCTTCGACGGCCGTTGCCAGCGCGGAGTGGCGTTGCCATCGACCAGCACCCACGCCGGATCGAACCCCAGCGCCTCGACCGCGCGGCTCATCGCCAGCATCCGCGCCCAATAGATGTTGAGCTGTTCGATCTCCTCCACCGAGGCGATGCCGACACCGATCCGGGCGACCTTCTGCAGCCGGCCGAATATGGCCTCGCGCGTTTCCAGCGGTAACTTCTTCGAATCGTCGATGCCCCGCGGAAATCGCTCGCGGTCGAGCACCACCGCGGCGGCGACCACCGGACCGGCGAGCGGCGCGCATCCCGCCTCATCGACCCCCGCCAGCGGTGTCGGATAGGGCAGTTCAAGCTTGAAGCAGGGGCGTTTCATGTGGCGCGACGCTAGGCGACGCGATGGCCGCGCGACAAGCTGTCGCAATCAAATTTCTGTGGATTGCCCAGCGCTTGCCAGCCGCCAGTGATTGTCGAGCGGGTCGAGCTCGATTCGCTGGACCGA
>JBDSMA010000057.1:0-1671 GCA_039916085.1 Sphingomicrobium sp. | reverse complement strand
ACCAGCGGGATATTGTAGCTATTGCGGAACAGGCTGACGACCTGGTCCGCCTCGCTTTGCCGCATCAGTCCGTGATCGACGAACACGCAGGTAAGTTGCTCGCCGATCGCTTCGTGGATGAGCACCGCCGCGACTGCTGAATCGACCCCGCCCGACAGCCCGCAAATCACTTTTCCATGGCCGACCTGGGCGCGAATCTCGGCGATCTTGGCGTCGCGGAACGCGCCCATCGTCCAGTTGCCGTCGCAGCCGCAGATATGGCGCGCGAAATTCGCCAGCAGCTTGCCGCCGTCGGGGGTGTGAACCACTTCGGGGTGGAACATCATCGAAAAGAAGCGGCGCTGCTCGTCGGTGGCGATGGCGAACGGCGCGCCCTCGGACCGGGCGACGATGGTGAAGCCCGCCGGCAATTGCTCGACGCGGTCGCCGTGACTCATCCACACCTGATGCTGCTCACCCGGGTGCCACAGCCCATCGAACAGCGCGCTTTCGGCTACCACCTCGATGAACGCCCGGCCGAACTCGCCGCCCCCCTCGTGCGCTACAACCTTGCCGCCCAGCTGCTCGGCCATGGTCTGCTGGCCATAGCAGATGGCGAGGATCGGCAGTCCCAGGTCGAAGAAATGCTGCGGCGCGCGAGGGCTGTCGTCCCACATCACCGAAGACGGCCCGCCCGAAAAGATAATGCCTTTGGGGGCGAGCCGCTCAAACGCGTCGGCGGCGGCATTGAACGGGGCGATTTCGCAATAGACCCCGGCCTCGCGCACCCGGCGCGCGATCAGCTGGGTCACCTGACTGCCGAAATCGACGATCAGGATCGTGTCGGCAGGCTTCATCGAATCGCACCCTTGTCAGACAGGAAGAATGCGCGCGAGCCTTAGGGGGTTTCCCAACAAAGTACTACTTTGCCGGGGCCCCGCGACCCGCGCGCATCCATGTCCGCTTGGCAAAGCGGTGCTAATAGCCGCGATAGCCGTAATTATTATAGCCGTAGTTGGAGTTGCGGTTGATATCGAGATCGCGGATGTAGCCGCGATAATCGACCTCGCACTTGAAGTAGAGGTCGGGGGAGCCGGATGCACCATAGCCGCCGCCGTAACCGGCGTTGGCACCGCTGGTGGCATAGCCCTTGACCTTGGTGATACCGCCGCCGTGGCGATCGGCGTGGGTGATGCTCAACACACGGCCGCGGCCATAGCCCTGATTATAGCCGTAACCACCGCCGTAACCGTAACCCTGGTTATAGCCATAGCCGCCATAGCCACCGCCATAGTTGCCGTTGATCCGCTGCTCGACCGCGGCCGCGCATTGCTGGACGGCCTGCTGGGTGTTGTTGCCATAGCCATTATAGCCATAGCCGCCATACTGAACGCCGCCGAGCGCACCGACGATTTCGCCGATCACGTTTCCGACGCTGTTTCCATAGCCATAATTGGGATAATATTGGGCCGCGGCCGGGCTGGCGAAACCAACCACCGCGGCAAGACCGGCGGCCCCGGTCACGATCCTCGTCAAAGCCGACATGTCACTCTCCTCGTCAAACGCTCACTGGCGCGGACGAACAGGGGTCCGCACCCGGTGAAACGCCTTTTCGCTGATTTGGGCTGCATCGCGGCTGAATGAGCCGTTTAGCCAATCGACAGACAAGAAGGCGCGGGCGTTGCCGCCCGC
>JBDSMA010000056.1:0-3575 GCA_039916085.1 Sphingomicrobium sp. | reverse complement strand
CGACCACCAGCATCACCGCGGTCAGCGCATCGACCCGAAGCGCCCAGTCGACGCTCAGCGTGCCAGAGTGGATCCAGTCGACCACCGGCACGACCGTCGGCTCGGCATGGCCGGCGACGAAGGCGAGGAAGATCGGCCAGCTCAGCAGGCAGCTGAGAAACAGCGCGCCGGTGGTGACGATCTTCGCCGGGAATTTGCCGATCACCCGCCCGCCAAGCCCGGCGATGATCGCGGCGAGCAAGGGCAGGAAGACGATGAGGGTGATGGAATGCATCTAGCCGCGCATCCGGTTGACGTCGTCGACCGCGATCGAGCCGCGACGACGGAAGAAGATGACGAGGATGGCGAGTCCGATGGCGGCTTCGGCGGCGGCGACGGTCAGCACGAACATCGCGAACACCTGCCCCGTCAGGTCGCCGAGATAGGCGCTGAACGCGACCAGGTTGATGTTCACGCTAAGCAGAATCAGCTCGATCGCCATCAGCATCAGGATGATGTTGCGGCGGTTCAGGAAGATGCCGAGCACGCCGATCGTGAACAGGATCGCGGCGACCGCGAGGTAGTGGGCCAAGCCGATCATGATCGGCGTCCCTTCGATATCCGCCCGATCACAGCTTCATCCCCTCGCCGACGCCGGGGTTGAGGTTCTTGACCGCTTCGCTCGGCACGCGATCGACCTGGCGGCTGACGTTCTGGCCGCGCGCGTCGCCGCGGCTGCGGTGGGTCAGCACGATCGCGCCGACCATCGCCACCAGCAGGATCAGTCCGGCGATTTCGAACGGGAACAAATAGCGGCCATAGAGCAAGGCGCCGATCGCCTCGATGTTCGGCTGGGTCGCCGCGGCCGGCACGCCGGTTACCGGGCCCGCCTGATGCGCCGACACGGCGATGATCATTTCGGCCAGCAGGAGCAGCGCGAGGAGCAACCCGAACGGCAGGTTGCGGGTGAAACCCGAACGCAAAGCGGCGAAATCGACGTCGAGCATCATGACGATAAACAGGAACAGCACCGCGACCGCGCCGACGTAGACAATGACCAGCAGCATGGCGATGAACTCGGCCCCCAGCAGCAGCATCAGACCAGCCGCGTTGAAAAAGGCGACGATCAGCCACAGCACGCTGTGCACCGGGTTGCGGGCGAAGATCACCAGCACCGCCGACGCGATGGTCAGCGTCGCGAACAGGTAAAAGGCGAGGACGGTGATCATGGATTGGCGTGCGCCCTACCTATAGGCCGCATCGGCGGCAAGGTTGGCGGCGATGGCGCCTTCCCAGATGTCGCCGTTGGCGAGTAATTTGGCCTTGTCGTAGAGCAATTCCTCGCGCGTTTCGGTGGCGAATTCGAGGTTGGGCCCTTCGACGATCGCATCGACCGGGCAGGCCTCCGCGCACAGCCCGCAATAGATGCATTTGACCATGTCGATGTCATAACGGGTCGTGCGGCGGCTACCGTCTTCGCGCGGCTCGGCCTCGATGGTGATCGCCTGCGCCGGGCAGATCGCCTCGCACAATTTGCACGCGATGCAGCGCTCCTCGCCATTGGGATAGCGCCGGAGCGCATGCTCGCCGCGGAAGCGGGGCGACTGCGGCACCTTCTCATAGGGGTAGTTGATGGTCGCCTTCGGCTTGAAGAAATACTTCAGCGTCAGCGCGTGGGCCTTGAGGAATTCCCACAACGTGAAAGCCTTGATGGTCCGCGCGATCATGCCGGCACTCCAAAGGTTGTGATCATCCGCCAGCCCGAAATGAGCACGACGAAGACGAGGCTGAGCGGGAGGAATATCTTCCAGCCGAGCCGCATCAGCTGGTCGTAGCGGTAGCGCGGCACGGTCGCTTTCACCCAAGCGAAGATGAAGAAGAAGACCAGCATCTTGAGCAACAGCCACAGAATGCCGGGGATCCAGTAGAGGAAACCGATGTTCAGCGGCGGCAGATATCCGCCCCAGAACAGGGTCGCATTGAGCACGCACATCAGGATTACGTTGCCGTACTCGCCGAGCCAGAACAAAGCGAAGCTCATCGACGAATATTCGGTCTGGTGCCCGGCGACGAGCTCGCTCTCCGCCTCGACCAGGTCGAACGGGGTGCGGAAGGTCTCGGCCATCGAGCTGATCAGGAACACCACCGCCATCGGGAACAGCAAGGGGTTGAAGCCGTAGCCATTGAAGATGCCGAGCACGTTGCCGCGCTGTGCCTCGACGATGCCGCTGAGGTTGAAGGTGCCCGAATACAGCACCACGCAAATGAGGACGAAGCCGATCGACACTTCATAGCTGACCATCTGCGCCGCCGCGCGCAGCGCCGCGAAGAACGGATATTTCGAGTTGGACGCCCAGCCGGCGATGATCACGCCGTAAACGCCGAGTGACGAGGCGGCGAGGATGTAGAGCAGCCCGACGTTGATGTCCGCCAGCACAACCCGCGCCTGGAACGGCACCACCGCCCACACGATCAGCGCCACGGTGAAGGTGATGATCGGCGCGAACAGGAACAGGCCCTTGTTGGCCGACGAGGGCACGATGGTTTCCTTGAGGAACACTTTCAGCCCGTCGGCAAAGCTTTGCAGCAGCCCCCACGGGCCGACCACGTTCGGCCCCCGGCGAAGCGCGAAGGCGGCCCACAATTTGCGCTCGGCGTAGATGACCATCGCCACCATCAGCATCAGCGGCAGCGCGATCAGCAGGATGCCGGACAAAGTGGCGAACAACCACGCCCAATTGTAGGCCATGCCCCACGAGACGAAGGTCGCGGTCATACGGCCCCTCGTTCCCCGGCGAAGGCCGGGGTCCAGGCCGATGCGTCGCAGCGGTTCCCACTGCCCTGGGTCCCGGCCTTCGCCGGGAAACCATGAGAGTTTGTCATTCCGCCGCCTCCGCGTAGTGCGCGCCGTGGAGAATTTCTTCCGAACAGCGGCGCATCGTCGGGCTGGCGCGGCAGATGGCGTTGGTCAGGTAGAAGTCGCGGACCGGGTAGGTCACTGGCCCCTGAGCCTTGGCGTCAAGCGCCGGCGGTGTCCATGGGAGGTCGATGATCCCGTCCGCGCCAAGCGCCGGCACGGCCGCGATCATCGCCGCGCGAAGCTGATCGAAATGGTCGAATTTCAACGGCTTGCCGAGCAAGTCGGAGACGGCGCGGAAGATCGTCCAATCCTCGCGCGCCTCGCCCGGCGGGAAGGTCGCGCGCTCGCCGCGCTGTACCCGGCCCTCAAGGTTCACATAGGTGCCGTGCTTTTCGGCATAGGCTGCGCCGGGCAGGATGAGGTCGGCCATTGACGCGCCATTGTCGCCATGGTGGCCGACATAGACTTTGAATGATTTGGCAAAGCGTTTCGGATCGACCTCGTCGGCGCCGAGCAGCAGCACCAGCTTTGGGGCGGCTTTCTCGATGTCGGCGATCCCGCCCGGCTGCGCAAAACCGAGCATCAGCCCGGCCATCCTCGACGCGGCGGTGTGAAGAACGTTGAAGCCGTTCCAGGCGCCGTCACCAGTATCTGGCTTGACGAACGGCCCCGCCGCCTTGAGCGCGGCGCCGAGCGCGCCCTTGGCCAGCGCACCGGGGCCGACGATCATCACCGG
>JBDSMA010000055.1:0-2340 GCA_039916085.1 Sphingomicrobium sp. | reverse complement strand
CCCTCGCATCAAAGCACGCCGCGCTCCAAGCTCAGATCGAAAGCGAAGAGCACCGGCCCCACCCCGACGAAGACCTGCTCCACCGGCTCAAGAAAGAGAAACTCTGGCTCAAGGACGCCATCACCGGCCATTTCCACTAAAGCGGACATGAGCAGGGCCGGCGCATCGCCGCGACCGGCCCTCCCCTAATCAGATCGTCGAAGCCAAAGCGTCAGTCGTCGCGAGAGACGCGCTCGATCCGCTCATGCTTTTCCTGCGCTTCGAGCGTCATGGTGGCAATCGGACGGGCTTCGAGGCGGGCGAGCGAGATCGGGTCGCCGGTCACTTCGCAATAGCCATATTCGCCATCGCGCAGGCGACGGACGGCGGAATCGATCTTGGCGATCAGCTTGCGCTGGCGGTCGCGGGTGCGCAGCTCGATCGACCAGTCGGTCTCGCTCGACGCGCGGTCGGCGATGTCGGGCTCGCGCAGCGAGTCGACCTGCAGCTGGGCCATCGTCGCCCGGCTTTCCTCGATGATCGATTCCTTCCAGTCGCGCAACTTGCCGAGGAAGTAAGCGCGCTGCTGAGCGCACATGAACTGTTCGCTGTCCGAAGGCCGGTAGCCGTCGGGAAGCTGTATATTCTCGAAATTCCGAGAACCGCTACCGTATAGGTCAACTAGAGCAGTCGCCATTTCGTGCCTCCCCGATACGCGTGCACCAGCCGCTGCCGCGACCGGGCCACCGGTACGGCCGGGGGTGATAACACGGGGCTTTCCCGACACTTAGCCGGAAAAGCCGTATCCCCGACCGCGCTCATAGTTAAAGCCGGCGACCTTAACAAGAACTGACTCAGGTTAATGCCGACAAAGTTGTGGATTGTTGCCGCAAAGGCGCAACAACTTGCCCGCCGGCCCGGCCTCCGCCAAAGCGCCCGTCATGCGCATCCTGATCACCAACGACGATGGCATCCACGCCCCGGGCTTCGCCGTGCTCGAGCGGATCGCCGCCGCCATCGCCGACGAGGTGTGGGCGGTGGCCCCGGCCGACGAGCAATCGGGCGCCGGCCATTCGCTGACCCTGACCCGGCCGCTGCGCCTGCGCCGGTTCGGCGAGCGCAAATATGCGGTTAGCGGGACGCCGACCGACGCGGTGATGATGGCGCTGTCGCACGTCTTGAAGGATGCGCCCCCCGACCTCATCCTGTCAGGCGTCAACCGCGGCGCCAATCTGGCCGAGGACATGACCTATTCGGGCACCGTCGCGGCGGCCATCGAAGGCGCGCTGGCGGGCGTGCCGTCGATCGCGCTGAGCCAGGTTTACGCCCGCCAGGGGCTGGGCGACGCGGTACCCTTCGCCGCCGCCGAAGCCTGGGCGCCGCGGGTGCTGGGGCCGCTGATCGCGGCGCGGATGCCGCCCTCGACACTGGTCAACGTCAACTTTCCGGCGCTGCCGCCGGAGGAAATCAAGGGCATCCGCGTGTGCCGTCAGGGGTTCCGCGATTATGGCCGATTGAACATCATCGAACGGAGCGACCCGCGCGGATTCCCTTATTACTGGTTTGGGCTGGCGCCGACGGTCGAGACGCCGGGCCACGCCACCGACCTGGAGACGATCGCCGACGGCTTCGTCTCGGTCACGCCGCTCCACCTCGACCTGACCCACGAGCCGTCGCTGGAACGGCTCGGCGCTCTGTTCGGCTAGGGTCGGCGGCGATGTCTCGCTTGCTGTTCATTGGGCCGGATCATGGCGACGCCGTCGGCGGACGCGAGCAATTGTCGCGGTTGCATGAACAGGCGTTGGGCGATGTGCTGGGCGGCGAGATCGATGTCATTCGCCTGACCAAGTCGCGGGCGGGGATTGGCGCGGCGCTGAGCGGACGGATCGACGGGGTAACGCGTGAGGCCGAGGCGCGCATTCTCGACCATATCGAGCGGCGGGGCGTCGGGCGGGTGTGGCTCGACGGGTCGAACCTCGGGGTGCTGGCGCGGGCGATCAAGCAGCGCTTCCCCGAGGTCGAGGTGCTGTGTTTCTTCCACAATATCGAGCCGCGCTTCTTCTGGGGGGCGTTCCGCCAGCGGCCCGGCGCCCGCGCGCTCGGCGTCCTCGCCGCGACTTTCGCCGCCGAGCGCACAGCGGCGCGATTCAGCGACCGGCTGGTGGCCTTGAACGCGCGTGATGCCGCGGCGATCGAGCGCTGGCACGGCCGGGCGGCAACCGATTTGCTGTCGATGGCGATCGCGGACGGCTGGCAGGGGGAAGCGCCAGCGACCGCCACCGGGTCATTGCTGTTCGTCGGCGGATCGTTCTACGCCAACACGGCCGGCATCGCCTGGTTCGCCCGCGAAGTCGCGCCGGC